>NZ_JASJSU010000169.1:0-2141 GCF_030237045.1 Stenotrophomonas maltophilia group sp. Smal17 | reverse complement strand
CGAGCGCCAGCGCCGCGAGGGCAGTATTCCGGCCACGCCGCTTCGCCACGTGCTGCGCCATCATCCGCGGGCGGTGGCGCGTACCTTTGCGATCTCCGCACTGGGCTCGATCACCTACTACGTGGGCATCACCTACGTACCGGCCTTCCTGCATGCACAGGGCCACGATGAAGGCGACGCGCTGTGGTTGTCGACGATTGCGGCAGTGGCGGTGATCGCGATCACGCCGCTGTGCGGCGCACTGTCCGACCGTGTCGGGCGACGGCCGATGCTGTTGGGCCTGACTGTGCTGGCGGCGCTGCTGCCGCTGTCGCTGTTCGCGTGGATGGCGCAGGCAACGGCATGGGGCATCGCGCTGGCGGCGGTGCTGCTGGCCTGCGTGGCCGGTGGCGTCAGTGCGGTGGCGGCACCGGCCACGGCCGAGCAGTTCCCCGGCGAAGGCCGGGTCAGCGGGCTGGCACTGGGGGTGACCATGGCTACGGCCGTGTTCGGCGGTGCGACACCGTGGTTGGCGCAATGGTGGGTGCAACGCAGCGGCTGGGCGGCAGCGCCGGGCGCGATGATCGCGTTGGTGGCGGTGCTGGTGCTGCCGGTGCTGTGGACCCTGCCCGAGACGGTCCCGGGCAGGTCCAGTCGCTAGCCGATCAGACCTTCAGGGTCTGCTCGATGTCGGCCAGTACGGCGGCTGCATCCACGCCGATGGCGACAGACTGCAGCACGTGCCCATCCCACACGCTGGGGCCGAAGCCCATGCCTTCCGGCTTGGGAATGGTCATGCCGCGGGCGACGCCGTCGGTGGCCACGCGCACGCTGGCGCGCTCGAACTGGAACAGTTCCGGGCGGGTCAGCGCGATGCAGGCGCAGCAGTCGTGCACGACCATGCCCTTGTGGCCGGCCTGCAGGTAGAAGTCCACGTAGTCCTGCGACAGCGCACGCACCAGCTCGGCGTCGGCACCGCCGATCCCGGCCAGCGTGTCCAGGCCGTCACGGTCCATTTCCACGCGGGTGGTCACGTCCAGGCCGATCGCGGTGACCGGCCAATCGGTGGTGAACACCACGTCGGCCGCTTCGGCATCGCCCCAGATGTTGGCCTCGGCGGCCGGGGTGATGTTGCCGTTGACGTGGAAGGCGCCGCCCATGATCACCACGCCGCGCACCAGGCCGGCGATGTCCGGGGCCTGCTGCAGGGCCAGCGCCAGGTTGGTCATGCGGCCCACGGCAACCAGGGTCACTTCGCCCGGGTGGGCGCGGACCAGGTCGATGATCAGCTGCGCGGCCGGGCGCGCGTCGGCGGCCACGTCCAGCTGCGCCGGCACCGGGTGGTTGCCCAGGCCGTTGTGGCCGTGGATGTGCACCGGCCACGCTTCCGGGGTGGCTTCCGGCTGCAGCGGGCCTGCCGCGCCGCGCGCGACCGGGGCGGCAAAGCCCCAGGTCTGCTTCAGGTACAGCGCATTGTGCGTGGTCGATTCAACCGAGGCGTTGCCGAAGGTGGTGGTGACGCCGATCAGGTCGATCTGCGGGTGCTTGTGCAGGTACAGCAGGGCCAGGGCGTCGTCGACGCCCGGGTCGGTATCGAAAATGACTTTCAGCATGTTGTTGTTCTTCTTCTTCCGTGTGGTGCGGGGGGCGCCGGCGGCCACGGGGCAGGCCGGCGCGCCCTACATTGTCCCATCTTCATGACAGGCAGGGCCAATGCCGGGGCGGGGCGGCATAATGCGGCCAGTCCAGGCACGGAACCGCCGCATGCTGATCCTCGCCCTTCTGCTGGTCCTGCTGGTGCTGGGCCTGAATCTGGTCGCCACGGTGCTCATCGTCCGGCGCGACGGCCTGTCGGCAGGCGGCCGCACGGTGCAGCTGCTGCTGGTCTGGCTGCTGCCGCTGGTCGGCGCGATCCTGTGCATGGCGGTGGCCACCGCCGATGGCTCGGGCAGCCGGGGCGATAACGGCCTCGGCGGCGCCTACGACTACTCGGGCGGCTCTTCCAGTGACAACCACAGCCATCACGGCCACAGCAGCTCCGACTGCAGCAGTGATGGTGGTGGCAGTGACGGCGGCAGCTGCGGCGATTGAGGCCTCTGTAGAGTCGAGCCATGCTCGACTGCCCTTCGTTCCAACGCCGCGATGCCTGATCGAAAAGCAGT
>NZ_JASJSU010000168.1:0-2256 GCF_030237045.1 Stenotrophomonas maltophilia group sp. Smal17 | reverse complement strand
CAGCTGCAGGGTCAGCGGCTGCTCCAGCCAGGATTCCAGTTCCAGGAAGGCGTCGGTGGCCAGGCAGTCGATCTGCAGGCGGTTGTCGCCGCAGACCGACTCGGTGCCTTCGAAGCGTTCGACGACCCACGTTTCATGCAGCCCCTGCAGGCGCAGCAGGCGTGGTTGCCGGGCGTCGAGCGTGATTGCCCGGACCAGTGCGACACCAGCGGCATCCATGCCCATGCAGAATCTCCCTTTGTAGTGGGAGAACTGTTGGGGCAGGACGCCGCTGGCTGCCGCGAGCTACGCCATTCCTGCGGGATGCATCACGCTTGCCGGCCCCGGATCGGGCTGTTCACGACAGGATTACGGAAGACGGGCTGTGCAATCGCGACGCCGCGATCAGCCCCGCTTGCCGGCAAACCGTGCTTCGATCTCCTCCAGCGACTTGCCCTTGGTCTCGGGCAGCCATAGCGCGGCCACCAGGAAGAACACGAAGGTGCACGCCGCCCAGAACACGAACATGCTGGCGTAGCCGTAGTGGCCCACCGTGGGCAGGAAGATCGCGGCGATGGTGGTGGACACGAACTGGTTGATCAGCAGCGCGATGCTCATGCCGTTGGAACGGATGCGGTTGGGCATCAGTTCAGACAGCGCCAGCCACACGCAGACGCCGGGGCCGACCGCGAAGAACGCGACGAATACCAGGATGCAGGCGGCCACCGCCCAGCCGTGTGCCGGCGGCGGCACCGGGCCGATGCGGGCCTGCTCGATGCGCAACGGTGCCTGCGCGGCCTTGGCCGGGTCGGCGAACGGGTTCAGATGCAGTTTGCGGAAGAACGCGCCGATCACGCTGTCCGGCTGCACGGTGCCGGCACGCTCGATGCGCAGTTCGCGATCGGTCAGGTTGTCGCTGCGCAGGGCGCGCACATTGGTGAAATCGCCGTAGGCGTACGACACGGTCAGCTGCAGTGGCCGGCCTTCGCTGTCGATGCCTCCGCCCAGGCGCTGCCACTGCGCTTCATCCAGCACCAGCTGCAGGCCATCGCCGCTGACCGCGGCCTGCAGCTGCGATTGCACGTCTGCGCGGCCACGCTCGGCCTGGAAGAACAGGGTCGCGGCGGCCAGCAGGGCCACGCAGATACCGCCGCTGCCGAGCATCAGCAGGAACTTGCGGCCCTTGCGATCGACCAGCAGCAGCGCGACCACGGTCATCACCGCATTGAGCAGCTTGATCGCCACGTCGGCGCTGTTGGCCACCGAGCCGGACAGGCCGGCCTGGTTGAGGATGTTCACCGCGTACGCCAGCACCGAATTGATGCCGGTGGCCTGGGTGCAGGCCAGCACCACGCAGGCGAGCAGGAACGGCACCACATAGCGGCGGCTGAGCAGCGGGTCGCGCTTGCCGTCGCGGCTGCTCGATTCCGGTGCCTGGATCTGTGCAAGCGTCGGCTCCACCTCCGAAGCGGGCAGTACGCGCTGCAGGCTGCGGCGCGCATCATCGATGCGACCGCGGCGCACCAGCCAGCGCGGCGACTCGGACAGCCAGAAGATGCCGGCGCAGAACAGCAGGCCCGGCGCCAGGCAGGTCCAGAAGATGGTGCGCCAGGCGTGGTCCTTCACCGTGAACAGTTCCTGCGCCTGTTGCGCGACCGGCAGTGAGCGCACGGCTTCAGCGGCGGCGTCGACTGCATGTGCGTGGTACAGGCCGATCAGCGCCGCCAGCACCAGGCCGATGGTCAGCAGCAGCTGGAACATCGCCGCACCGCGCCCGCGTCGTTCGGGGCTGAGCACTTCGGCCAGGTACAGCGGAATCACCACACCGATCAGGCCGCCACTGATGCCCTGCAGCAGGCGGCCTAGCAGCAACGGCGTGTAGCCCGAGGCCAGCGCCATGATCGGAATCGACGCGGTGAACAGCAGGCCGGCCAGCAGCATCGCGCCGCGGCGGCCGATCAGGTCGGCCACCATGCCGGCGAACAGCGAGGACAGCACGCTGCCCAGCAGCACCGCCGCCACGACGAAGCCGAGCTGCTGGCTGCTGAGTTGCCACGCGTGGCTGGCGGTGGCTTCGAGATAGGGCAGGGCGCCGGCGATGATGCCGATATCGATGCCGTACAGCAGGCCGCCGAGGCCGCCGATGAAGAGCAGGTAGCGTACGGGCCAGCGCGGGGCGGTGGGTGCAGTCATCGGCATATTCCCAGGAGGCGTTTCGGTGCGGATTGCTTTCGTAGAGTCGAGCTTGCTCGACTGACCGCGCAGGGCGCGGCAGAG
>NZ_JASJSU010000167.1:0-2362 GCF_030237045.1 Stenotrophomonas maltophilia group sp. Smal17 | reverse complement strand
CCCGCGGCCGACAGTACCTGTATGCGCTCAGCCCGGATCGCGCGATGCGCGGCGACCGAACCACCAGCCAACCAGCAGCTGCAGCGGCAGCGAGACCAGCAGGGAAACGACGAACCACAGCGGGAAATCCGCGCCCACGCTCCACACCGCGTAGCCGCAGCCCAGCGCGATCAGCGACCAGATCGAGAAGCCATGCGAGCGCGGCCAGCAGGGCGCGTAATAGGTGGCGAAGGAGATGCCGGCGACGCCACCGAGCACGCTGAACGCCAGGTCCCAGCCCAGCTGCACGCTGTTGTTGTCCGGCGACAGGCCCAGCAGTGGTGGCAGCCAGCTGGCGACGCTGCTGACCAGCGCGAGCGACAGCACGCCGCCGATCAGGGCGACGATGGACAGGAACAGGGTCTTGAGCAGGCCGGGCATGCGCGCATTGTACGGCTGCGCGAAGCGCCTGCGGTTGCCGGCCAGCAGCCGGCGCTACCGGTGGATCGGCATGGCCGCCGTGCCCGTGGGAGAGGGGTACGGTGCAACGGCGGCCATGCACAGGCGGTCAGGCGGCGAAGTCGAGCACCACGCGGCCTTCGATGGTGCCCGCGTGCATGCGCGCGAACACGTCGTTGATGTTTTCCAGGCGATCGGTGCTGACCGTGGCGGCGACCTTGCCCTCGGCGGCAAACTGCAGCGACTCCTGCAGGTCCAGTCGGGTGCCGACGATCGAGCCACGCACGGTGATGCCGTTGAGCACCATGCCGAAGATGTCCAGCGGGAAGTTGCCCGGCGGCAAACCATTGAGCGAGACGGTACCGCCACGGCGGACCATGCCCAGCGCCTGCTCGAATGCCTTCGGCGATACCGCCGTGACCAGCGCACCGTGTGCGCCGCCGATCTCCTTCTTCAGGTAGGCGGCCGGATCGGTGGTGCGCGCGTTGACGGTGACCTGGGCACCCAGCTGCCGCGCCAGTGCCAGCTTGTTGTCGTCCACGTCCACCGCGGCCACGTTCAGGCCCATCACACGGGCGTACTGCACGGCCATGTGGCCGAGGCCGCCGATGCCGGAGATCACCACCCAGTCACCGGGCCTGGTGTCGGTGACCTTCAGCCCCTTGTAGACGGTCACGCCGGCGCACAGTACCGGCGCGATCTCGACAAAGCCCACTTCCTTCGGAAGCAGGCCGACATAGTTGGCATCGGCCAGTGCGTACTCGGCGAAGCCGCCGTTGACCGAGTAACCGGTGTTGCGCTGCGTCTCGCACAGCGTCTCCCAGCCACCCAGGCAGTGTTCGCAATGGCCACACGCCGAGTACAACCAGGGGATGCCGACCCTGTCGCCTTCCCTGACGTGCCCTACCCCGCCTCCCACGGCCACGACGTGCCCCACGCCCTCGTGGCCGGGGATGAATGGCGGGTTCGGTTTCACCGGCCAGTCGCCCTCGGCGGCGTGCAGGTCGGTGTGGCAGACGCCACAGGCCTCGATCCTGACCAGTACCTCGCCCGCCCCCGGGCGCGGTACCGAGACTTCCTCGATCACCAGTGGTTTGCCGAACTCACGCACGACAGCGGCCTTCATGGTTGGATTCATGTCCGGATCTCCGTAGTGCGCTTGCCCACAGAATGACGCCGGCCCGGGGCCGGCGCTTTGATCACGATCAAACCTTTGAAGATTCGTGCCGCTGGTTCAGCTGGCCAGCACCGAGGCCTCGCGGGCCAGGCGCTCGATGGCGTCCCAGTCACGGGTCTGCAGCAGCGCCGGCGTGGTCAGCCACGAACCGCCCACGCACAGCACGTTGGGCAGGTGCAGGAACTGCGGCGCGGTCTGCGCGCTGATGCCGCCGGTCGGGCAGAAGCGCACGTCGGCGAACGGGCCGTGCCAGGCCGCCAGCAGCGCGGCACCGCCGGCCTGCACCGCCGGGAAGAACTTGAAGGTGTCGTGGCCGTGCTCCAGGCCCAGGATCAGGTCCGAGGCCGTGGCAGCGCCAGGCAGGTACGGCAGGTCGGCATCACGCGCCGCGGCATACAGCGCCGGCGTGGCACCCGGCGATACCGCGAAACGCGCGCCGGCCTGCCTGGCCGCCTGCATCTGCGCGGCGTTGAGCACGGTGCCGGCACCGATCACCGCATCCGGCACGGCCTCGACCATCGCCTTGATGGCATCCAGTGCCTGCGGCGTGCGCAGGGTCACCTCGATCACCGGCAGGCCGCCGCGGAACAGCGCCTGGGCCACGTTGACCGCTTCATTCACATCTTCGGGGGTGTACACCGGAATCACCGGTGCCAGCTTCAGCAGCGCGCGCAGGCGCGGATCAGTGCTGGACATGGTCTTGCTCCTTGCCCGACGGGGCATCGCGGATCGCTGCCGGGCCCGGCA
>NZ_JASJSU010000166.1:0-2661 GCF_030237045.1 Stenotrophomonas maltophilia group sp. Smal17 | reverse complement strand
AAGGGGGAGCGGGCAACCGGCGCCAGACAGGCGTGGTTCACGAATTTTTAACCCGTTTGCTATTGCGATGCAACATGTGCCGGCCATGGCGGTGCGCCGCCCGGCCCGGTCGATGGCCATCGTTGCCCGGTAGAATCAGCGGTTTCCCCGTGCTGAGCCGTGCCCACGCCATGACCGACGCCTCCTCCGCCCTGACCCGCCACTACGCCGAGGAACTGGACGCCATCCGCGCCCAGGGCCTGTTCAAGTCCGAGCGGATCATCACCAGCCCGCAGTCGGCCGAGATCACCCTCGACGACGGCCGCAAGGTGCTGAACTTCTGTGCCAACAACTACCTGGGCCTGGCCGACCATCCGGACCTGATCCAGGCCGCCAAGGACGCATTGGATACCCACGGCTTCGGCATGGCCTCGGTGCGCTTCATCTGTGGCACCCAGGATCTGCACAAGCAGCTGGAGAAGCAGATCGCCGACTTCTTCGGCAAGCAGGACACGATCCTCTATGCCGCCTGCTTCGACGCCAACGGTGGCCTGTTCGAACCGCTGCTGGGCGAGAACGACGCGATCATCTCCGACGCGCTGAACCATGCTTCGATCATCGACGGCGTGCGCCTGTGCAAGGCCAAGCGCTTCCGTTACGCCAACTGTGACATGGCCGACCTGGAAGCCCAGCTGCAGGCCGCCGATGCCGCCGGCTGCAAGACCAAGCTGATCACCACCGATGGCGTGTTCTCGATGGACGGCTTCATCGCGCCGCTGGACGAGATCACCGCGCTGGCGAAGAAGTACAACGCGCTGGTACACATCGACGAATGCCACGCCACCGGCTTCCTCGGCGCCACCGGCCGCGGCTCGGCCGAAGTAAAGGGCGTGCTGGAGAAGATCGACATCATCACCGGCACCCTGGGCAAGGCCATGGGCGGCGCACTGGGCGGCTTCACCTGCGCCAGCGCCGAGGTGATCGAACTGCTGCGCCAGCGCTCGCGCCCCTACCTGTTCTCCAATTCGCTGCCACCGCACGTGGTCGCCGCCGGCATCAAGGCGTTCGAGATGCTGGCCGCCGCTGACGACCTGCGCGGCACGCTGGCCGAGAACACCGCCTACTTCCGCGAGAAGATGACCGCCGCCGGTTTCGACGTGAAGCCGGGCGTGCATCCGATCAGCCCGGTGATGCTGTACGACGCGCCGCTGGCGCAGAAGTTCGCCGAGCGCCTGCTCGAAGAAGGCATCTATGCGATCGGCTTCTTCTTCCCGGTGGTGCCCAAGGGCCAGGCCCGCATCCGCACCCAGATCAGTGCGGCACACAGCCGCGAGCACCTGGACCGCGCGATCGATGCCTTCACCCGCATCGGCGTCGAGCTGGGCGTGATCAAGGGCTGATCATGGCCGGGGTCGGATCCCTTTCCTACGGAAAGGGTTCCGACCCAATCAGAGCGTGCCGACCAGGGTCGGCACCCGCAGGCGTCACTTCCTTTTCTTCTTGTCCTTGGGCTGATCCTTGCTGGCCACCACCACCGGCTTGGCGGCGGCGTCCTGGCCATTGCCCTTGGCAACGCGGATGCCGTTGGCCTTCATCCAGGCATCGAACTCGTCGGCGGTCATCTTCCTGTCGCCGTCGCTCATCAGGAAGCGGTAGCTGCCGCGGCCATCCAGCTCCGGGGTCTTCACTTCCACCACCGGGGTCTCGGCCGGCGTTTCCGCCTTGGCCACCTTCTTGTGGCCACCACAGGCGGTCAGCAGCACCATCGGCAGCAGCAGGCCTGCGCAGCGCAGGGTTTGGTTGAGGGTCGGGTGGTACATGGGCAGGCTCCGTTCGGGAAATTCAACAACCAGGCGCCCCCTACGCCTGGAACGGTGGCCGGCAACCGCCGGCCGCGGGCGATGGTCAGCCCGGTGCAGCGGCCCCCAGCCGCTGCTGGTCGCTGACCTCCAGAACCCGCCACTGGCCCTTGCCGAGATCGCCGAGCAGCAGCCCACCGATCGCGACCCGGACCAGGCGCAGCACCTGCAGGTCGAAGGCCGCCAACAGGCGGCGGATATGACGGTTGCGGCCCTCGTCGAGGACCACCTCCAGCCATGCGGTCTTGTCGCCACTGCGCAGCACGCGCACGGCCTGGGCAACGAGGAACTCGCCCTCGTCCTCCACGCCGGCCTGCAGTGCCGCCAGGGTGGCGTCATCGGGCAGGCCATCCACCTGCACGTGGTAGGTCTTGATCGGCCCGGTCTGCGGATCGGTCAGGCGCGCGGCCCACTGCGGATCATTGCTGAACAGCAGCAGCCCTTCGCTGGCCTTGTCCAACCGCCCGACCGGTGCGATCCACGGCAGGCCGGCACCATCAAAGCAGCGATACACGGTGTCGCGACCGCGCTCATCCTGCACGGTGGTCACCACGCCGCGCGGCTTGTTGAGCATCAGGTACAGGCGTTGTGGCGCTGCCAGCGGCTGGCCGTCGACCTCGATCGGCGGCGCCGGCTGGCCAATCGGAAACTCCGGATCGCGGACGATGCGCCCGGACACCCGAACGCGGCCTTCGGCGATCCAGCGCGCGGCCTCGCTGCGCGAGCACACGCCGGCCTTGGACAGCACGCGCGCCAGGCCATGACGGACACCGGTGGCGGTGGCAGCGGGCGTCGCACGCCCACGCGGTGCGTGGGAGCGGGC
>NZ_JASJSU010000165.1:0-2740 GCF_030237045.1 Stenotrophomonas maltophilia group sp. Smal17 | reverse complement strand
GCCGCATCTGCAGCAGCTCGCCCGCCGTGCTGATCGCCGACTGCTGATCGGCAGCGCGGCATTGGCCGTGGCTGGCCTTGTTCTGGCCCTGCGTGGGCCCCACGTGCCGGGTGCCGCGTTGGCTGCGGCCGCGGCATTGCCCGCCCTTTGGCTGGGCGGCCCTCAGGCGGGCCGCAGCATCGCCCGCAATGGCCTGGCGTTGTTGTTGTCGCTGCAGCTGGCATTGCTATGCGCGATGGTCGGCCTGTCGCCGGCGTTGCCGATCGCGTTGTTGCTCGGCGTGCTGCTCAGCCACCGTGATCGCCTGCCGGTATGGCTGGCCGGTGGCGTTGGCACGCTCGCGCTGTTGCAGCCGCTGCTGGAAGGTGCCGCGGCCGGGCCAACGCTGCTGCAGGCAACGCTGTTTGCCGGCCTTGCACTGTTCCTCGGCCAGGTCGCGCTGCGCCTGCGCCAGCAGACCGAGGCGCTGGGCCACGGCCCACGCCGCCTGGCTGCGCTGGCCCGCGATATCGCCACCGGTGCCGATCTTGGCGCGCATGCGGATACCACGGCCCATGCACCCGGTTCGCTGGCCCACGCGCTGGCCGATACCGCGCGCCACGTGCAGGCCCAGCGTGGGCGCGAGGCTGAAGCGCATGCCGAGAACGCACAGATCCGCCAGGCCCTGGACGCCTCGCGCACCGCAATGATGATTGCCGACAACGACCACGTGATCCGCTACGTGAACCGTTCGGTGGTGGCCCTGCTGCGCAACCAGCAGGCGACACTGCGCCAGGCCTTCCCCGACTTCGATGCCGAGCGTCTGGTCGGCAGCAGCATCCACCGCTTCCACGCCAACCCGGACCGCATCCGCGCGATCCTCAATGGCCTGCAGGTCACGCACAACGGCAAGGTACAGATCGGCCCGGTGCACTTTGCGCAGGTGGTCACGCCGGTGTTCGATGCACAGGGCGTGCGCCTCGGCTTCGCCGTGGAGTGGCATGACCGCACGCACGAACTGTCGCTTGAGAATGCTGTAGCCGGCATTGTTGCCGCCGCCGCCGCAGGCGATCTCGACCAGCGTCTGCAAGCGGGCGAAGGTGCCAGCTTCCTGGAGGGTCTGACCGGCGGCATCAACCAGCTGCTCGATACGTTGGGCAGCACCGTCGACGAAGTGCGACAGATGCTTTCTGCGCTGGCCAATGGCGATCTGGACCGGCGCATGCATGGCGAGTACCAAGGCGCCTTCGCCGCGATCCAGCGTGATGCCAACGCTACCGCCGGGCAGCTGGCGCGCATGGTCGGCCGCATCCAGCAGTGCTCCATCTCGATCAGTACCGCCGCCAGCGAGATCGCCGCCGGCAACGGCGCGCTTTCCGAACGCAGTGAGCGCCAGGCCGCGCACCTGCAGGAAACTGCGGCTTCGATGGAAGAGCTGACCGCCACGGTGCGCCAGAACGCGGCCCATGCGCGTCAGGCCAGTGAACTGGCCGCCTCCACACAGAATGCCGCCGGTGACGGCAACACCGCCATGCAGCGGGTGGTCGACACCATGCAGGCGATCGAGGACGCGTCAAAGCGCATCGGCGATATCACCGGCGTCATCGACGGCATCGCGTTCCAGACCAACATCCTGGCGCTGAACGCCGCGGTCGAAGCCGCGCGGGCCGGCGAGCAGGGCCGCGGATTCGCGGTGGTGGCCAGCGAAGTGCGCGTGCTGGCCCAGCGTTCCGCCGCAGCCGCGCAGGAGATCAAGAAACTGATCGACGAAGCCGGCCGCCAGGTGGGTGAGGGTGCGCAGCTGGTGGCCGATGCTGGCCAGCGCATGCAGGGCATCGTCGGTGGTGTCGAGAGCGTCAGCCACCTGATGCGCGAGATATCAGCCGCTTCGCAGGAACAGTCGATCGGCATCGAGCAGATCAACCAGACCGTGGTGCAGATGGACCAGGCCACGCAGCAGAACGCGGCACTGGTGGAGGAAGCCACTGCTGCCGCGCGTGAACTGCGGTCGCAGGCGGGAACGCTGACTGAGGCGGTCTCGGTGTTCCGCCAGCAGGAAGCGCGCGAGGTCGCTCTGGTCGCCTGATAGGAACGTGCAACCGGATCGATTGGAGACGGCGCCCGCAGGGCGCCGTCTTTTTTTTAAGTGCTCTGCGTGACGGATCACGGGAAGGGCCCGTTCGATGGGCGTCGCAGGACGGCATCGATCCATCGGTAGTGCCGGCCACTGGCCGGCAACCACGGCATGCGCATTGCGCAGGCCCACGTCACACAGCCACGCATGGCGTGGGTCTACCGACAGCCACCACGAGGTACCCCGCACGGACCATCATCGGTAGCCGCCAACCATGGTCGGCAGCACTCCACGCGTGGCGTGGATCTACCGGTGCATTCCGGCCGATGCATTTTCCTGCGCCCAAAGAAAAACCCCGCTGCGTGAGCAGCGGGGTTTTGGGTGTAAACCCTGGCGATGACCTACTCTCGCATGGCTTGAGCCACACTACCATCGGCGCAGCTGCGTTTCACTTCCGAGTTCGGGATGGGATCGGGTGGTTCCACAGCGCTAATTTCACCAGGGAGGCTTTTGGAGAGTCGCACTCGTCCCTTAGGGACAAGGCGCCAGCCTCGCATAGTTCTTGTGACGTAGCGTGCACTTGGATGCTCTTACGACGTTGTCGTAAAGCCAAGGCAACTTGAGGTTATATGGTCAAGCCGCACGGATCATTAGTATCAGTTAGCTCAATACATTGCTGTACTTACA
>NZ_JASJSU010000164.1:0-2746 GCF_030237045.1 Stenotrophomonas maltophilia group sp. Smal17 | reverse complement strand
CCCCCCACTACCCGGTGATCGGGCCGCATTGCGGGGATGCTGCCAGGCAGTCATCCCCATCACGGTCAGCGCCCGGCGGCCACGGCCGACGGCGTCAGGCTCATGCCCTGCGCCAGCTGCTGCAGCGAGCCCAGTTCCTGCGGGCTGTCCGGATACAGCGAAATCTGCGCGTAACGCCCTTTGTCGAGCTTGACCACGCTGATCCGCCGCTCGGCATAGCCGGGCGGCTGCTGGCCGCCGAGGTCGGGCTGGTACCAGTAGAGTGATTCACCGCCGAAGCTGCCCTTTTCCTGGCGCAGCGAACGGTTCAGTGGAATGGACGGATCACGTGCACTGAGCATCAGGCTCAGCACTTCGCGGCCGTCGCCGGTGCTGGCGCGGCAGACCAGGAAATCGGCCTGCGCCTGCTGCTGCCATTGCAGGCCGCTGCTGGCGGGCAGCGAAGGACATTCGGTGGGAGCCTGCGCGGCGGCCTGGGCCACGGCGAACAGCAGGCTCGACAACACTACAGGCGCGAACTTCATGCATCCCCCAAGGTGGTGTGTCGTTTGGCGCCGCCCGATGGATGGGGGCGTTGGCATCCCATCCCCGGATGCCACCCCGCCCGGCATGTGCACGGACGGTCAACTCAACCTTAACGGAACGTGAGCGATCGCACAAATTGCGGTTACAAGCGTAACCATTGCGGCCGATGGTCGGCCGCAATGGTTCGCACAGGCCTCAGCGGTCGTTGCCGATCCACTTGTAAATGATGCCGCCGATCGCGCCGCCCAGCAGCGGGGCGACCCAGAACAGCCACAGCTGGCTGACCGCACCGCTGCCGGCGAAGAACGCCACCGCAGTGGAGCGGGCCGGGTTCACCGAGGTGTTGGTCACCGGGATGCTGATCAGGTGGATCAGGGTCAGCGACAGGCCGATCGCCAGCGGCGCGAAGCCGGCCGGTGCCTTGCCATGGGTGGAGCCCATGATCACGATCAGGAACACCGCAGTAAGTACCACTTCGCACAGGAAGGCGGCTGCCACGCTGTAGCCCCCCGGCGACAGCGCGCCGTAGCCGTTGCTGGCAAATGCACCGGCCTGGCTGCCATCAATGGCGAAGCCACTGGCACCGGAGGCGATCTGCAGCAGGATGAAGCCCGCCAGCAGGCCGCCAGCGACCTGGGCGATGATGTAGGGCACCAGGTCCTTGGTCGGGAAGCGGCCACCGGCCCACAGACCGACGCTGACCGCCGGATTGAAATGCGCGCCGGAGATGTGGCCGAACGCATAGGCGCCGGTCACCACGGTCAGGCCGAAGGCCAGCGCCACGCCGAGGAATCCGATACCCAGCGGATTGCCGTCACCGCCGAACTTGGCGGCCAGCACCGCGCTGCCGCAGCCACCCAGAACCAGCCAGAACGTGCCGAGGAACTCGGCGGACAAGCGTTTACCCATGCTCATGTGTTGCACTCCTTTGACGGTGAAAGTGTGATTTATGTCACATTTCAGTGATCAGCGGGTGACTGTAGCGTCAACGCCGGGTGCAGGGATACACCTTCGGATGTGTGCAACACGCGATGTTCAGTACTGCGGCAGCGGGATGAACTCCTTGTCGTCGCCGGGGATGGTGCCGAAGCGGCCGGCTTCCCAGTCGTGCTTGGCCTGCTCGATGCGCTCCTTCGAACTGGACACGAAGTTCCACCACAGGTGGCGCGGGCCATCCAGCGGTTCGCCGCCGAACAGCATCGCCTTCACCGGGGTCTTCGCGCGCAGGCGGCCGACGGCGCCGGCCTCGGGAATGATCAGGTGCTGGGCGGGCACGTCCACGCCATCCAGCTGCGCGTCGCCCTCGAGGATGTACAGCGCGCGCTCGCGGTGGCCATTGTCGATATCGATCTCCGCATCCGGGTCGAGGTCGATCGCCACGTTGAGCGTGTCGGCGAACACCTTCACCGGCGATTCCTCGCCGTAGGCGCGGCCGGCGATGACCCGCAGCCAGGCACCCTTGCGGCGCTGCTCGGGCAGGGTGGCAGCGGCATGGTGGTAGAACGCCGGCTCAATCTCTTCATGCGACTTCGGCAACGCGACCCAGGTCTGCATGCCGTGGATCGGGTTGTCGTGATCGCGGTCGGGCTGCGGCGTGCGTTCGGAATGGGCGATGCCGCGGCCGGCAGTCATCCAGTTCACGTCGCCCGGGCGGATCACCTGGTCCGAGCCCAGCGTGTCGCGGTGGCCGATGGCGCCGGACCACAGATAGGTGACGGTGGCCAGGCCGATATGCGGGTGCGGGCGCACGTCGATGGCCGTACCGGGATGCATGAGTGCCGGGCCCATCTGGTCGACGAACACGAACGAGCCGATGCTGCGTGCCTGCAGCGTAGGGACGGCGCGACGGACTTCGAGTCCGCCGATGTCGTGCACGCGCGGGGCGATGATGGTGGTCATGCGGGCGTTCTCGCTGGCAGGGATCAGGTGGTCAGCATCGCATGCAGCTGTGACGGGGGCATGCCCCGTATGGGTAACAGGTTGTTCCGTAGAGTCGAGCTTGCTCGACTGGGGTTCCACCCAACGGCGCAGCCCCTCGTGGCTGGACGCGCAATGCGTATCTCGTGTTTGGCCGGGCGGGTGGGTTGCGCAGGACACGCCGTAAACCCCCCTCCGGGGTCCGGCCCAGCCGCTGGCGGCTGTGCGTTCGGGCGCTTGCGAAGCAGTGCTTCGCAAGCAAAGCGCCCTCACCCATGGGGGCTCGATGGCGCCATCCATGTCG
>NZ_JASJSU010000163.1:0-2977 GCF_030237045.1 Stenotrophomonas maltophilia group sp. Smal17 | reverse complement strand
TCTTGTGACGTAGCGTGCACTTGGATGCTCTTACGACGTTGTCGTAAAGCCAAGGCAACTTGAGGTTATATGGTCAAGCCGCACGGATCATTAGTATCAGTTAGCTCAATACATTGCTGTACTTACACACCTGACCTATCAACCACGTAGTCTACATGGTTCCTTCAGGGGGCTTGTGCCCCGGGAGATCTCATCTTGAGGCGCGCTTCCCGCTTAGATGCTTTCAGCGGTTATCGCTTCCGAACATAGCTACCCGGCAATGCCACTGGCGTGACAACCGGAACACCAGAGGTTCGTCCACTCCGGTCCTCTCGTACTAGGAGCAGCCCCTCTCAAATCTCCAACGCCCATGGCAGATAGGGACCGAACTGTCTCACGACGTTCTGAACCCAGCTCGCGTACCACTTTAAATGGCGAACAGCCATACCCTTGGGACCGACTACAGCCCCAGGATGTGATGAGCCGACATCGAGGTGCCAAACACCGCCGTCGATATGAACTCTTGGGCGGTATCAGCCTGTTATCCCCGGAGTACCTTTTATCCGTTGAGCGATGGCCCTTCCATACAGAACCACCGGATCACTAAGTCCTAGTTTCCTACCTGCTTGATCCGTCGATCTTGCAGTCAAGCACGCTTATGCCTTTGCACACAGTGCGCGATGTCCGACCGCGCTGAGCGTACCTTCGAGCTCCTCCGTTACTCTTTAGGAGGAGACCGCCCCAGTCAAACTACCCACCATACACGGTCCCCGACCCAGATAATGGGCCCAGGTTAGAACGTCAAGCACGACAGGGTGGTATTTCAAGGATGGCTCCACTGCAGCTAGCGCCACAGTTTCATAGCCTCCCACCTATCCTACACAGACGAACTCAACGTTCAGTGTAAAGCTATAGTAAAGGTTCACGGGGTCTTTCCGTCTTGCCACGGGAACGCTGCATCTTCACAGCGATTTCAATTTCACTGAGTCTCGGGTGGAGACAGCGCCGCTGTCGTTACGCCATTCGTGCAGGTCGGAACTTACCCGACAAGGAATTTCGCTACCTTAGGACCGTTATAGTTACGGCCGCCGTTTACTGGGGCTTCGATCAAGAGCTTCGCCTTGCGGCTGACCCCATCAATTAACCTTCCAGCACCGGGCAGGCGTCACACCCTATACGTCCACTTTCGTGTTTGCAGAGTGCTGTGTTTTTGATAAACAGTCGCAGCGGCCTGGTTACTGCGACCCTCTTCAGCTATAGCTCGCACGAGCCACCAAAAAGGGTGCACCTTCTCCCGAAGTTACGGTGCCATGTTGCCTAGTTCCTTCACCCGAGTTCTCTCAAGCGCCTGAGAATTCTCATCCTACCCACCTGTGTCGGTTTACGGTACGGTCTGCGTAAGCTGAAGCTTAGGAGCTTTTCCTGGAAGCGTGGTATCAGTGACTTCGCCTTAAAGGCTCGTCTCGGTGCTCGGTCTTAAAGGATCCCGGATTTGCCAAAGATCCAAACCTACCGCCTTTCCCCAGGACAACCAACGCCTGGTACACCTAACCTTCTCCGTCCCTCCATCGCACTTACGCGAGGTGCAGGAATATTAACCTGCTTCCCATCGACTACGACTTTCGTCCTCGCCTTAGGGGCCGACTCACCCTGCGCCGATTAACGTTGCGCAAGGAAACCTTGGGCTTTCGGCGTGCGGGTTTTTCACCCGCATTATCGTTACTCATGTCAGCATTCGCACTTCCGATACCTCCAGCAGACTTCTCAATCCACCTTCAACGGCTTACGGAACGCTCCTCTACCGCGCATAACAAAGTTATGCACCCCAAGCTTCGGTTCTGTGCTTAGCCCCGTTAAATCTTCCCCGCAGACCGACTCGACCAGTGAGCTATTACGCTTTCTTTAAAGGGTGGCTGCTTCTAAGCCAACCTCCTGGCTGTCTGTGCCTTTCCACATGGTTTTCCACTTAGCACAAAATTTGGGACCTTAGCTGTGGGTCTGGGTTGTTTCCCTTTTCACGACGGACGTTAGCACCCGCCGTGTGTCTCCCATACAGTCCGTCTCGGTATTCGGAGTTTGCAATGGTTTGGTAAGTCGCGATGACCCCCTAGCCATAACAGTGCTCTACCCCCGAGAGGATACATATGAGGCGCTACCTAAATAGCTTTCGAGGAGAACCAGCTATCTCCGGGTTCGATTAGCTTTTCACTCCTAATCACACCTCATCCCCTACCTTTGCAACGGGAGTGGGTTCGGGCCTCCAGTGCGTGTTACCGCACCTTCACCCTGGGCATGACTAGATCACCCGGTTTCGGGTCTACTGCCCGCGACTATGCGCCCTTATCAGACTCGGTTTCCCTTCGCCTCCCCTATACGGTTAAGCTTGCCACGAACAGTAAGTCGCTGACCCATTATACAAAAGGTACGCAGTCACTCCTTGCGGAGCTCCTACTGCTTGTACGCACACGGTTTCAGGTTCTATTTCACTCCCCTCTCCGGGGTTCTTTTCGCCTTTCCCTCACGGTACTGGTTCACTATCGGTCGGTCAGTAGTATTTAGCCTTGGAGGATGGTCCCCCCATGTTCAGACAGGGTTTCACGTGCCCCGCCCTACTCGTCTTCACTGAAATGGCCCTTTCAGATACAGGGCTATCACCTTCTATGGCCGCTCTTTCCAGAGCGTTTTCCTAGAACCAAATCAGCTTAAGGGCTAGTCCGCGTTCGCTCGTCGCTACTTACGGAATCTCGGTTGATTTCTTTTCCTCTGGTTACTTAGATATTTCAGTTCACCAGGTTCGCTTCCAGCAGCTATGTATTCACTGCAGGATACCCGCAAGCGGGTGGGTTTCCCCATTCGGACATTACCGGATCAAAGCTTGTTGCCAGCTCCCCGATACTTTTCGCAGGCTGCCACGTCCTTCATCGCCTCTGACCGCCAAGGCATCCACCGTGTGCGCTTATTCGCTTGACCATATAACCGCAAGTTGCCTTGGGTTATA
>NZ_JASJSU010000162.1:0-3232 GCF_030237045.1 Stenotrophomonas maltophilia group sp. Smal17 | reverse complement strand
CGCCCCCCCCCCCCCCCCCCCCCCCCCCCCCCCCCGCCTCCCCTCAGGAAGCCAGCTTTTGACGTTGACGTTGACGTTGCTTCGGCGGGTGCAGGGCGCAGCCCTGCAAAGCAAACCCCAACCTCAGTAGCGCGGCCGGCCTTCTTCCAGCACCTGGCGCAGGAACGGCACGGTGATCCGCCGCTTCGCCGCCAGCGACTCGCGGTCCAGCCAATCCAGCAGCGTGATCAACCCACCCAGCTCGCGCCCAGTGTGCGACAGCAGCCACTCGATGGCCGCTTCATCAATCGCCAGGCCCCGGCGCAGCGCGCGCTCGCGCAGCACCGCCGCGCGGCCTTCCTCATCCAGTGGCTGCAGCAGCACGCGCACGCACTGGCCCAGCCGCGAACGCAGGTCCGGCAGCAGCAGGCCCAGTTCGCCCGGTGCCTTCTGCGCCGTGTACAGCACGGTCACACCGGCAGCGCGCGCGCGGTTGTGGAAATCGAACAGCGCGATCTCGTCTTCGCGGTTGCCGGCCACTTCGTCCAGGCCGTCCAGCGCCACCAGCTCGCGCGACTCCAGCCCATCCAGCGCCGCGCGCACACGGCCCACAGCGCTGGCCAGCGGCACGTAGGTCGGCAGGCGGCCGGCCTGCTCGGCACTGGAACACATCGCCAGCGCCTGATGGGTCTTGCCCGTACCCGCCGCGCCTTCCAGGTAGACCCAATCGTGGCTGGCGCCGACCGCGATCGCACGCAGCTGCGCCAGCGCGCCATCCGGCGCGCCGATGAAGGTCTCCAGGCGCTGGTCCCGCGGGTAATGCAGGGCCAGTGGCAGTTGCGGCACACCCATCACTTCAGGTCGGGGCCCTTGTCATCCGGGAGAATGATATGAGGCTGGTCGACCACGCCATCAAGCACGATCGCCGGCTTCTCACCCACGTACAGCTCGCTCTGGCGGTAGCGCTGGTGGGCATAACGCAGCAGCACGTTGGTCACCGCCGCCACCGGCAGCGCCAGCAGCATGCCGAGGAAGCCGAACAGCTGGCCGCCGGCCATCACCGCGAAGATCACCGCCACCGGGTGCAGGCCGATCTTGTCGCCAACGATGCGCGGGGTCAGCACGTAGCTTTCCAGCAGCTGGCCGACGGTGAACACCACGCCGACCAGGATCAGCAGCTTCAGGTCGAAGCCCTGTGCCTGCACCAGCGCGGCCACCACCGCCATCAGGATGCCGGTGGTCGCGCCCAGGTACGGGATGAAGCTGATCAGCCCGGCAATCAGGCCGATCAGCAGGCCCAGCTTGAGCCCGACCAGCGACAGGCCACCGGCGTAGATGACGCCCAGCGCCAGCATCACCAGGAACTGGCCGCGGATGAACGCGCCCAGCACCTCGTTGGACTCACGCGCCAGCGCGCTGATGGTGCCGATGTGGTTGCGCGGGATCACCGACGCCACCCGTTCGACCAGCTTGTCCCAGTCGCGCAGGAAGTAGAACGCCAGGATCGGCAGCAGCAGGATGTTGACCACCCAGGTCACCATCGCGAAACCCGAGCGCGAGACGTAGCCCATGAAGGTGGTGGCGAAGCCGCCGGCCTGCTGCCAGTGGCTGCGCACCCATTCGATCAGTCGGTCCGGATCCAGCCACTGCATCACTTCCAGGCCGGTCTTCTGCTCGAACCAGGGAATCCCCTTCTCCATCAGCCACGCCTGCGCCTGCGGCGCGACCGCGATCAGGGTGGTGATCTGGCGCTCGATCATCGGCACCAGCACCAGCAGCAACGCCACGATCACCAGCACCATCGCCGCGAACACCAGCACCACGCCGGTCATGCGCGAGCGGCCGGTGGCCTCGATGCGGTCGACCAGCGGGTCGCCCAGCCAGGCCAGCGCCAGCGCCAGCACGAACGGGGTCAGGATCGGCGCCAGCAGCCACACCACCCAGCCGACCAGGCCGGCGAACAGGATGTACTTCAGGCGGCGCAGGAACTGCGCGATTTCCGCTTCAGGGGTCAGGGTCATCGCAGGCGGTACTCGTTGCTGACCGGCGCGGCGACCGGAGTACCGGTGGTGTCATCGATCGGGGTCGGCAGGGCCGGCAGCGGCGCGCTCGGCACCAGCACGCCGTTGTCGCCCAGCATGCGGTTGAAGCCGGCCAGGCCGGTGGTCATCTCCAGGCTCAGCTCCAGCTGGCTTGCCGAGGCGTGCAGCGGGGTGACGTTGCGCACCACCGGCACGTCGCGCAGGCCGGCGGCCAGGCGCAGGTAGTCGTCGGCGCTGTTGATGCCGGTCACCACCACGCGATAGGTCCCGGCCTGGCCGGTGGCCACGCCCGCCTTGGCGTAACGCTTGACCAGCGCATCGGCGGCACCGTCGGCGCCGGCGGCCATCGCGCGCATGGCGTTGGCGTCCTTGCTGGTCCACTTGTTCAGTTCACGGCCGTTGTCGACGAACACCCAGTCCGCCTGCCAGCCGCCATTGGCGCGGTACAGCTTGCCGATCAGCTGCATCGGCGGCGAATAGCGCGAGGAGGCGCGGGCCACGGCGGCACTGTCCTGGCGCCAGATGGCCCCGGCCAGCGCCTGCTCGGCGGCGCCGCCGCTGGGCAGGCCCAGCTTGTAGCCACGCTCGATGGCGCGGTTCAGCAGCGGGCGGGCGGCATTGGCCTGCTGCACGCTGACCAGGCGCGGGCCGCTGCCGTCATCGACCGCCAGCCACAGCACCGGCTTCGGCCGCGGCTGCGGCCACAGCGGCAGGCCCAGCGCCGACACCAGTGAATCCACGTCATCCTCGCGGAAGCGCGCCACCAGCAGGGTACGGAAGCTGGGGGCGCCGCTGGCGCTCACGCTCTGGTCCTGCTTGTAGTCGTAGCTGGCCACGTAGTCCTTGGCATTGCGCAGTGCCTGCACCACGCCGGGGCGGGACATCACGCTGCGATCGCCGGACAACTTGCCCAGAACCACGCTCAGCGCGCGGGCCAGGGCGCCGTTGCGATCGGCTTCGGCCTGGCTGTTGACGGGCACTTCTGCCTCGTACGCGCCAGTGGCGGTGGCGACATCACCCTCGGTGCGCAGGCCGCTCTGGGCCATCGTGGCCACCGGCAGGCTCAGTGCAATGAGCAGGGTCAGAATCAGGCTGCGGCGCATCAGGACATCCATTGGCTCGACGTATCCGGGGGGAATTGTTGCCCGAATACGGACTTTGCGCCAATGCGGCCTGTTAAAATCGCCCGTTCAACCCCTGCCAGCGCCGAC
>NZ_JASJSU010000161.1:0-3505 GCF_030237045.1 Stenotrophomonas maltophilia group sp. Smal17 | reverse complement strand
CGGCCAGCGGCCGCCACTACCTCAGAACCTGCCTTCCTGGAAATCGACGAAGGCCTGCATCAGCTCCTGCCGCGTGTTCATCACGAACGGGCCGTGCCGCATCACCGGCTCGCGCAGCGGACGGCCGGCCACCAGGATCAACCGCGCGCCATCGCGGCCGGCCGAGATGTGCAGCTGCTCGCCACCGCCCAGCACCGCCAGTTCCTGGCGCGCCACGTCACGCGCGGCGTCCTGCTCGCCTACCGTCAACGCACCT
The DNA here is from genome assembly GCF_030237045.1 of Stenotrophomonas maltophilia group sp. Smal17. Taxonomy (NCBI): domain Bacteria; kingdom Pseudomonadati; phylum Pseudomonadota; class Gammaproteobacteria; order Lysobacterales; family Lysobacteraceae; genus Stenotrophomonas; species Stenotrophomonas maltophilia group sp. Smal17. The sequence goes on along the minus strand of NZ_JASJSU010000161.1, from coordinate 3,249 downwards.
TCGAATACATAGGCAAACGCGTTGTGCCCTTCCGGCAGCGTGTACGTCCAGGCGCGGTCGGGCGCCAGCGTGATGTCCAGGTAGAGCGGATCGGTGGCCGGCTGCACGATCGGCCCGCGGGTACCGTCGACGCTGCCGGCAATCACCTTCACCTCCACGCCGGCGGCCGGCTGCACCCGCGGAATGCGCTCGGGCGCGAACTCCTGGTACTTCGGCTCGGTCATCTTGTCCTTCGCCGGCAGATTCACCCACAGCTGGAAACCGCGCATCTGCCCGCTTTCCTGTTCGGGCATCTCCGAATGCACCAGGCCGCGCCCCGCCGTCATCCACTGCACGCTGCCCGGGGTCAGCAGGCCTTCGTTGCCGTGGTTGTCGCGATGCCGCATGCGCCCGTCGAGCATGTAGGTCACCGTCTCGAAACCACGGTGCGGATGCTCGGGGAAACCTGCGATGTAGTCCTCGGCGCGGTCGGTGCCGAATTCATCGAGCAGCAGGAACGGATCCAGGTCGGGCAGCGTCGGGCCGCCGATGACGCGGGTCAGGCGCACGCCGGCACCATCGGAGGTGGGCATGCCACGGATGGTGCGCAGTACGCGGACCGGTTCGGGAAAGCTCATGGCGACTCCTGTTGGATGGATGCCCCTGAAGATGGACGCCACACGGCCGTACGCCAATGGACGGCTCCGCAACCGATTGTTCCATCGCTGATGTTCGCTGCACGTCAGCATTCCCTTCGTACGACCAAAGTACTACCGCAGATTCGTCCTGTGCCAATTGACCGTGTCGAGGGCAAGCAGGACTCTTTGTCTGTCTTTCCGGGAGAGAGCACCTCATGAAAGGGTTTTCCAAACTGGGCTGGGCGGTACTCGCCCTGCTCGGCGCGTTCTGTCTGGGCACTGTTGCGCTGCGTCGCGGCGAACACATCAATGCCCTGTGGATCGTCGTCGCGGCGGTGTCGCTGTACCTCGTCGCCTATCGCTTCTACAGCCTGTTCATCGCCAACAAGGTGATGCAGCTCGATCCGACCCGGGCCACCCCGGCGGTGATCAACAACGATGGCCTGGACTACGTGCCGACCAACAAGCACGTGCTGTTCGGCCACCACTTCGCCGCCATCGCCGGCGCCGGCCCGCTGGTCGGCCCGGTGCTGGCCGCGCAGATGGGCTACCTGCCCGGCCTGCTGTGGCTGGTGGTGGGCGTCGTGCTGGCCGGTGCGGTGCAGGACTTCATGGTCCTGTTCCTGTCCAGCCGCCGCAACGGACGTTCGCTGGGTGACCTGGTGCGCGAGGAGATGGGCCAAGTGCCCGGCACCATCGCCCTGTTCGGCGCCTTCCTGATCATGATCATCATCCTGGCCGTGCTGGCGATGGTGGTGGTCAAGGCACTGGCCGAGAGCCCCTGGGGCATGTTCACGGTGATCGCAACGATGCCCATCGCGATCCTGATGGGCGTGTACATGCGCTACATCCGCCCCGGCAAGATCGGCGAGATCTCGATCGTTGGCCTGATCCTGCTGCTGGCCGCGATCTGGTTCGGCGGCAAGGTCGCGGCCGACCCGACCTGGGGCCCGGCGTTCACCTTCACCGGCACCCAGATCACCTGGATGCTGATCGGCTATGGCTTTGTCGCCTCGGTGCTGCCGGTGTGGCTGCTGCTGGCGCCGCGTGACTACCTGTCGACCTTCCTCAAGATCGGTACGATCATCGCGCTGGCCATCGGCATCCTCGTGGTGATGCCGGAACTGAAGATGCCGGCGCTGACCCAGTTCGCCGCCAGCGGTGACGGCCCGGTGTGGAAGGGCGGCATGTTCCCGTTCCTGTTCATCACCATCGCCTGCGGTGCGGTGTCCGGCTTCCATGCCCTGATTTCCTCCGGCACCACGCCGAAACTGCTGGCCAATGAAGCGCACATGCGCTACATCGGCTACGGCGGCATGCTGATGGAATCGTTCGTGGCGGTGATGGCGCTGGTGGCGGCTTCGATCATCGATCCGGGCATCTACTTCGCGATGAACAGCCCGGCGGCGGTGATCGGCCCGGATGTGGCGTCGGCCGCGCACTACATCACCAATACCTGGGGCTTCACCATCACCCCGGAACAGCTGACCGCCACGGCAGCAGCGATCGGCGAGCCGACCATCCTGCACCGCGCCGGTGGCGCACCCACGCTGGCGGTGGGCATCGCGCAGATCCTGCACCAGGCGATTCCAAGCAGCAGCGACGCAATGATGGCGTTCTGGTACCACTTCGCGATCCTGTTCGAAGCGTTGTTCATCCTGACCGCGGTGGACGCCGGCACCCGTGCCGGGCGCTTCATGCTGCAGGACCTGCTGGGCAACTTCGTGCCAGCGTTGAAGAAGACCGAGTCGTGGACCGCCAACATCATCGGCACCGCCGGCTGCGTGGCGCTGTGGGGCTATCTGCTGTACACCGGCGTGGTCGATCCGTTCGGTGGCATCCAGACCCTGTGGCCGCTGTTCGGCATCTCCAACCAGATGCTGGCCGGCATCGCGCTGATGCTGGGCACGGTGGTGCTGTTCAAGATGAAGCGTGACCGCTACGCGTGGGTCACCGCGGTGCCGGCGGTGTGGCTGCTGATCTGCACCACCTACGCCGGCTTCATCAAGATCTTCGACAGCAACCCGGCGCAGGGCTTCCTGGCACAGGCGCACAAGTTCCAGGCGGCGCTTGCCAGCGACACCATCACCGCGCCGGCCAAGTCGGTGGCGCAGATGAAGCAGATCGTGGTCAACGCCTACGTCAATACCGGGCTGACCGCGCTGTTCCTGCTGGTGGTGGGGGCGGTGCTGGTGTATTCGATCAAGACCATCCTGGCCGCCCGCCGCAACCCGCAGCGCAGCGACCGCGAGACCCCGTACGTGGCGCTGAAGCCGCATGAAATGGTGGATCTGTGATGAGCACGCAACTGGTTCCCGCCGGCCAGTACCAGGCGCACCGCCGCATCTGGCGGCGCCTGGTGCAGACCGCACGCCTGTGCTGTGGCATTCCTGATTACGACAACTACGTCCGGCACATGCTGGAGAAGCATCCGGACCAGGAACCGATGGACTACAAGACGTTCTTCCGTGAGCGGCAGGAAGCGCGATATGGCGGCCGCAATGGCGGTCGCTGCTGTTGAAGTTGTGTGTGGGTGGCGGGCTTGCAGCCCGCCGCCCGCCGATTCAACTTCAACTGCAAGAGCGTCGGCTCTGGGTTTCTGTTTGGTTGGCGGGGCGGTGTGGGCTTGCAG
>NZ_JASJSU010000160.1:0-3559 GCF_030237045.1 Stenotrophomonas maltophilia group sp. Smal17 | reverse complement strand
CCCACAGGAAACCCGCTTCTGCTGTTGCTGTTGAGGTTGCCGGCCAGCGGCCGGCACTACCACGGGTGCAGGGCCGCGGGCCCTGCCGACCCACCCGCTACCTGGCAGCGGCGATCTGCTTTTCGATGTCGGCGGCGGTCACCGGGCCAAGGAAGCTGTGCGCCAGCTTGCCCTGCGGATCCAGCAGATGCGTCAGCGGCAGCCCACGCGGGGTGGCGAAATCGGCCGGCGGATCGAACGGATCCACGATCACGATCGGGTAGGTCACCGGATGCTTGATCAGGAACGCCTGCATCTCGGGCGCCTCGATGTCCTCATAGGCCAGACCGACCACCTCGATGTTGCTGCGCATCGCATGCAGCGCCGACAGCTCCGGCATCTCCTTGCGGCACGGCGCGCACCAGGTCGCCCAGAAATTCACCACCACCCACTTGCCACGATGCGCGGCCAGGTCGTACTCGCTGCCATCCACCGCCTTCATCTTCAGCGTCGGGAACTCGGCGGTGGTGCGTTCGGCCGGGGTCTCCTCGACCGGTGCAGGCGTGCTCGGTGTCGGTGCCTGCGCCGGCGGCTGGCTGCTGGCCGGGGCCGGTTCCTGCGCCGGCTTGCAGGCGGCAAGGGCCAGCGCCAGGGCCAGTGGGAGCAGCAGCAACGGGGTCTTGCGGGTCATGGCGTGTCTCCAGAATCAGTATAGATATCGCTGACCTTGCGCTTGAGGCGTTCGCGCAGGGGCAGTCGCAGGTCGTCCAGTGCCGCCAGGGCGGCCCGGCCCAGGCTGTCGTCGCGGTACGGCAGGTGCTGCTCGGCTACCGGGATGCGCAGCTGGGTGCATTCGTACAGGTCGGCCAGGCTGACCTGGTCCAGGTCGCGCGACAGCAGCCACTCGCCTTGCTCGTCGCGGCGCAGCAGGCCGATCTCCTGCAGGTTGCAGGCCAGGTCATGCAGCAGGGAGTCCGTCAGCATCGGCTCCAGCCGCAGGATTTCATCATCGGCCAGGCCCCTGCCCTTCAAGCGTGCATGATGGAAGCGGCCGAGCAGGCGCAGCAGGCCGTAGAACTCATAGCCCTGCGGCAGCCGCAGCTCCACCGGCTGGTAGCGGAAGGCAGCCATCGACGAGGACAACGACGCGCCCAGCAGCACGGCCACCCAGCACAGGTAGATCCACAGCAGCAGGATCGGCACGAAGGCGACCGTGCCATACAGCTTCTGGTAGGACTGGAAGCTGCCCAGGTAGGCGCCGATGCCCCACTTCACCAGTTCCAGGATCACCGCGGCCAGGATCGCGCCGGGCACCGCGTGCCGCCATTTCACGGTGTGGTGCGGCACCACCCGGAACATCAGCGTGATGCACACGAACTCGATCAGGATCGGCGCCAGCCGCAGTGCCAGTTCGGCCAGCCAGCGGCCCTCCTGGGTACCGAACAGCGGCATCGCGAACACCCGCGCCGATACTGCCAGCGAGGCGGCCGCCAGCATCGCGCCCAGGGTCAGCACGGTCCAGTAGACCAGGAAGCGGGTCAGCTTGGGCCGGGTCGAGCCGACCCGCCAGATCTGGTTGAAGGTTTCTTCAACGCTGTTGAGGGTGATCAGCAGCGACACCACCAGCGCAATGAAACCGGCCGCGGTCAGCTGGCCGGCACTGGCCGAGAACTGGCGCAGGTAGCCCTCGGCCGCACGCGCGGCATTGGGTACGAAGTTGGAGAAGACGTAATCGCTGAGCTGATCGCTCCAGCGGTCGAAGACAGGGAAGGCCGAGAGCACGCCGAACACCACGATCGCCAGCGGCACCAGCGCGAACACCGTGGTGTACGCCAGCGCCGCCGCTGCCTGGAACAGGCGGTCGTCGAGGAAGCGATGCCACAGGAAGCGGCCGAAACTGATGGCCCGTGCGCGATCCCGCGCGCGCTCCATCCACAGGTTGAGCGTATCCAAAGGTTCCATCGGCGAAAGGGTACCCGATGCGGAATGCTCGCAGGATAGCCATACTGGTGGCCAGACGACGAGGAGAAGCGGGCACGATGGGCGAGATTCTGGTGCTGTACTACAGCCGGGGCGGTTCGGTGGCACGGCTGGCGCGCCAGATCGCGCGGGGCATCGGCGAGGTGCCGGGGATGACCGCGCGCCTGCGCACGGTACCGCCGGTGGCCGCGGTAACCCAGACCGCGCAGCCGCCGGTACCCGACGATGGCGCCCCCTACGTGAGCGTGCAGGATCTGGTCGAGTGCCAGGGCCTGCTGCTCGGCAGCCCGACCCGATTCGGCAACATGGCCGCGCCGGTGAAGCACTTCCTCGATGGCCTGGGCGCCGAATGGGTCAATGGCACGCTGTCGGGCAAGCCGGCCGGCGTGTTCACTTCCACCGCCTCGATGCATGGCGGCCAGGAGTCGACCCTGCTGTCGATGCAGGTCCCGCTGCTGCACCACGGCTGCCTGATCGTCGGCATCCCGTTCACCGAGCCGGCGCTGAGCCATACCACCAGTGGCGGCACGCCGTATGGTGCAAGCCATGTGGCCGGTGCCGCCGACGACCCGCAACCGACCGACGACGAGGCCGTGCTGGCCCGCGCGCTGGGCCGCCGGGTGGCCGACATCGCGCAGCGGTTGGGCCGATGAGCGCCGCGCCGCGCACGGTCCTGCTGCTGGCCCTGATGGGGCTGGCCGCGCTGTTCGCAGGCTGGTTCATCAATGACAAGCACTGGCTGGCCACCCAGCTGGTGTTCACCGCGCCGCCGCTGGCGCTGGCCGTCGCCCTGCGGCTGGGCTGGCGCAAGGCCGGCTTCTGGGCCTCGGTACTGGCCCTGGGTTGGTTCAGCCACGGCGTGATGAGTGCCTGGAGCCACCCGGAAACACGCTGGCTGGCACTGATCGAGATCGCACTGGCCCTGCTGGTGATCTTCAGCGCCAGCCTGCCGGGGCTGCGCGCCCGCTTCGGCAAGCGACGCTGACGCTGCGGCCGCCGGGCCGTATCATCTATGTTCCTGGCCCCGCGCCGCTGTACCTGTCCTGGTTTCGCGCATGCACATGATGGAAGAGCTCCTGGTCGTCACCACCGGCGGCACGATCGACAAGATCTACTTCGACGACAAGTCGGACTACCAGATCGGAGATCCGCAGATCGGCATGATCCTGCGTGAGCTGGGCGTGACCTTCCGCTTCAACGTGATTCCGATCCTGCGCAAGGACTCGCTGCACATCAATGATGAGGACCGCGAGCTGATCCGCGCCACCATCGCCGCGCAGCCAACCCGCCACGTGCTGGTGACCCACGGTACCGATTCGATGGTGCAGACCGGCAAGGTGCTGGCGACGATCCCGGACAAGACCATCGTGATGACCGGCGCGCTGAGCCCGGCCCGTTTCCGCGGCTCGGATGCGGAGTTCAACATCGGGTGCGCGATCGGTGCGGTGCAGTCGCTGCCGACCGGCGTGTACATCGCGATGAACGGGCGGATCTTTGATCCGCAGCACGTGCGCAAGAACGTGGCGGCGAACCGCTTCGAGTCGGTCTGAGGAACGGCGTGCCGACCAAGGTCGGCACCCACCAAAGCGCTGCCCTTGTA
>NZ_JASJSU010000015.1:60192-66268 GCF_030237045.1 Stenotrophomonas maltophilia group sp. Smal17 | reverse complement strand
CATCGACCCCGCCCTGCAGTGATCACGCCACCCTGACCCTTGCCGCACATCGGCAGCCGGCCCGCCCGGCTCAGGAACCCGTGTCTTTCCACTGCAGCGCCACGTGGCCACGCCCGCGTGTGCGCGGAGTTTTCCCATGCAAACGTCCTACCCCCTGCGCCAGCAATGGCTCGGCAACATCCGTGGCGACCTGCTGTCGGGCATCGTCGTCGCCCTGGCCCTGATTCCCGAGGCCATCGCCTTCTCGCTCATCGCTGGCGTCGACCCCAAGGTCGGCCTGTACGCCGCGTTCTCGATCGCGGTGATCACCGCCATCGCCGGTGGCCGCCCGGGCATGATCTCCGCTGCCACCGGCGCCATGGCACTGGTGATGGTGGACCTGGTCAAGGACCACGGCCTGCAGTACCTGTTCGCCGCCAGCATCCTGGCCGGCCTGCTGCAGGTGCTGGCCGGCGTGTTCAAGCTCGGCTCGCTGATGCGCTTCGTCTCGCGCTCGGTCATCACCGGCTTCGTCAACGCGCTGGCCATCCTGATTTTCCTGGCACAGATGCCCGAGCTGATCGGCCGCGGCCCCACCGTATACGTGCTGTGCGCCGCCGCACTGGCGATCATCTACCTGCTGCCGCGCATCACCCGCGCGGTGCCATCACCGCTGGTGGCCATCGTCGTGCTCACCGCCGTGGTGATCGGCTTCGGCGTGGACGTGCGCAGCGTGGGCGACATGGGCCAGCTGCCGGACAGCCTGCCGCACTTCCTGCTGCCGGATGTTCCGCTTACCTGGGAAACGCTGCGCATCCTGCTGCCGGTGTCAGCCACGCTGGCGGTGGTCGGCCTGCTCGAATCGATGATGACCCTGCAGATCGTCGAAGACATCACCGAAACGCCCAGCGAGCGCAACCGCGAATGCGTGGGCCAGGGCGTGGCCAACACGGTCACCGGCTTCCTTGGCGGCATGGCCGGCTGCGCGATGATCGGCCAGTCGGTCATCAACGTGACCTCCGGCGGCCGCGGGCGCCTGTCCTGCCTGGTGGCTGGCGTGGTGTTGCTGGTGCTGGTGGTGTACGGCAGCGAACTTGTGCGGCAGATTCCAATGGCGGCGCTGGTGGCGGTGATGATCATGGTCAGCATCGGCACCTTCAGCTGGCGCTCGCTGCGCGACCTGCGCACGCATCCGCGCAGTTCCTCCGCTGTCATGCTGCTGACCGTGGTGGTCACCGTGGCCACCCACGACCTGGCCAAGGGCGTGCTCAGCGGCGTGCTGCTGTCGGCGCTGTTCTTCGCCCGCAAGGTTGGCCGCATGCTGGACGTGCAGCGCGAAGATACCGGTGACACGCAGGTCTACCGCGTGCGTGGCCAGCTGTTCTTCGCTTCGGGCGGCCAGCTGGGTGCGGCGTTCGACTATCAGCATGTAGCGCCGAAGGTGCAGATCGATCTGCGCGATGCCCACCTCTGGGACCTGACCGCCGTGGCCGCGCTGGAACGCGCTCAGGAAAAACTGGCCGCGCATGGCGCCGAGGTAACGGTGGTGGGGCTCAATGCGGCCAGCCAGACGTTGATCGAGCAGGTGGGTGGCGCGCGTAGCGGGCATTGATCGGTCAGGGGGGGAGCGCCGGGCCATGCCCGGCGGGCCAGCGGCAGCGATCAGGCGGTGCCTGCGGGTTGCTTGTCGGCTTGCACGATGAGATGCACCCCGAGCGCTGACAGTACCCGCTGCACGGTGTCGAAGCGTGGGTGTGCACCGGGGCGCAGCGCCTTGTACAGGCTTTCGCGTCCAAGGCCGGAGACCTCGGCAACACCGCTCATGCCACGAGCGCGCGCCACTGTTCCGAGTGCCTCCTGGAAGTGGCCCGCATCACCTGCTGCCAAGGCCTCGCTCAGATAGGTGGCGATTGCGACGTCATCTTCCAGATAGTCTGCGGGATCGAAGGGAATCGTCTTCAGCTTGCTCATGGGGAGAGTCCTGGGAATGGCGCCTCGTGCGTAACGCACAGCCAGCGCGCGAACGTCTCTCTTGCCTGGAGGATCGCCATGAATCGTATCCACAGGGATACATCGTTCAATTGGCAACTGCGTCAAAGCCTGGCGTGTCTGCGTAGCGCTCCCCGCCGCCATTCAGCCACCCGGTGTAAACTATTGATCTCACTGGCAATGCCAGACTCCACGATCAACGCCCCGATGACGTCCGCCACCGCCCGTTACGCCGATTCCCTGCGCCTGTCCGTTGCCCCGATGATGGACTGGACCGATCGCCATTGCCGCGTGTTCCATCGCGTGCTGGCCCCGGGCGCACGCCTGTACACGGAGATGGTGCACGCCAACGCGGTCATCCACGGCGACCGCGAGCGCCTGCTCGGCTTCGACCGCAGCGAACAGCCGCTGGCGCTGCAGCTGGGCGGCAGTGACCCGGCGCTGCTGGCGCAGGCCGCGCGCATCGCCGCCGAGTGGGGCTACGACGAGGTCAACCTCAACTGCGGCTGCCCGTCCGACCGCGTGCAGGCCGGGCGCTTCGGCGCCTGCCTGATGCGCGAGCCGGTACTGGTGGCCGAGTGCGTGGCGGCGATGGTCGATGCGGTGGATATCCCGGTCACGGTGAAGTGCCGCCTCGGCGTGGACGAAGACAACGATTACGCGGTGTTCGCCGCGTTCGTCGACCGCCAGGTCGCCGCCGGTGCGGCGATGGTGGTGGTGCACGCCCGCAACGCATGGCTGAAAGGCCTGTCGCCGAAGGAGAACCGCGAGGTTCCGCCGCTGAAGTACGACTGGGCCTACCGCTTGAAGCAGGAGCGCCCGGCGCTGCCGGTGGTGCTCAACGGCGGCCTGGCCAGCCTCGAGGCGGTGCAGGCGCAGGCCACGCACGTCGATGGCGTGATGCTGGGCCGCGCGGCCTACCACGACCCCTATCTGCTGCATCAGCTGGAGGCGCTGCACACCGGCGCCCCGCTGCAGGCCCGTGGCGACCTGCTGCGCGCGCTGCGCCCCTATGTGGAAGCGCGCCTGGGCGAAGGCCTGGCGTTGAAGCACATCACCCGCCACCTGCTCGGCCTGTTCCATGGCCAGCCCGGTGGCCGCGCATTCCGCCAGGTGCTGAGCGAGGGCGCACACCGCCCGGGCGCCGACTGGAGCTTGGTCGAGCAGGCGCTGGCGGTCACCGAACGCGATGCGGATCGCGACGCAGCGTGACCGAAGTCACATTCCTGACTTGACAAGGGACGGCGATTCGTCCCGAATGTTCACTTAGCTGAACAACGCAGCGGTGGGACCGGAAAAGTTCAGACCGGATTCACTGCCCCAAACCAAGAATTTGCAAAGGATTTGTAAAGCGCCGGGTCCCGAACCCGGCACCCGGATTTACGACTTTTGAACGAATCGCCGAGCTCGGCTAGGATCGCATCGATGTCTTCCGCTCCCTTCCACCGCCGCATTGCCCTGGCCACCTGCGTGCTGCTGGCGGCTGCGCCGTTGTCTTCGGCGCTGGCGCAACAGCCGCCGCGCGGCGACCAGGGGCGGGCGGAGATGATGGAGCGGGGCGAGCGCGGCAACCGTGGCGACGAGCGTTCGCTGTCCGATGCCGTGCGCCGCGTGCAGCGCACCACCGGCGGCCACATCCTCGGTGCCGAGCGCGTGCCGTTCGATGGTCGTGACATCAACCGGGTGAAATACATGGACGACCGGGGCCGGGTCCGCTACATGGACGACCCCGCCCCGTCGCGTTCACAGCCGCGCACGCCGCGGTCGGATATGTCATCACTACGCGGCGATAACCCCTGAACAGGGATAGTTGTCGCTATCAACCCGTACCCCACAGGCCTCCGGGCCACACCCAGGACACTAGGGAGAGTTCATGCGTATCCTTCTGGTCGAAGACGAAGCCCCGCTGCGTGAGACCCTGGCAGCCCGGCTCAAGCGCGAAGGCTTTGCCGTCGATGCTGCGCAGGACGGCGAGGAAGGCCTCTACATGGGGCGCGAAGTCCCGTTCGATGTCGGCATCATCGACCTCGGCCTGCCCAAGATGTCGGGCATGGAGCTGATCAAGGCCCTGCGTGACGAAGGCAAGAAGTTCCCGGTGCTGATCCTGACCGCGCGTTCGAGCTGGCAGGACAAGGTCGAGGGCCTGAAGCAGGGCGCCGACGATTACCTGGTCAAGCCGTTCCACGTCGAAGAGCTGCTGGCCCGCGTCAACGCGCTGCTGCGCCGCGCCGCCGGCTGGAGCAAGCCGACCCTGGAATGCGGCCCGGTCGCCCTGGATCTGGCTGCCCAGACCGTCAGCGTGGCCGGCAGCAATGTCGACCTGACCAGCTACGAGTACAAGGTGCTGGAGTACCTGATGATGCATGCCGGTGAACTGGTCTCCAAGGCCGACCTCACCGAGCACATCTACCAGCAGGACTTCGACCGCGACTCGAACGTGCTGGAAGTGTTCATCGGCCGCCTGCGCAAGAAGCTGGACCCGGATGGCGAACTGAAGCCGATCGAGACCGTGCGCGGTCGCGGCTACCGTTTCGCGATCCCGCGCAACGAGGGCTGAGCCGGCTCACCCTGGCGATAACACGATGTCCGGCCGTCTGTGGTTCTTCCGACGCTGGCGGCCGCGCTCACTGCAGGCGCGCCAGATGTTCGCCGCGTCCGTGGGCCTGGTCGCGTTCCTGGCGCTGGCCGGTTACGCGCTCGACGCCGCCTTCGCCGACACGGCGAAGGCGAACCTGCGTGAGCGCCTGAAGAACTACGCCACCGCCTACGCGGCCGGCATCGACTTCACCCGCGATCGCTCGCTGTACATCCGCGAGCAGCCGCCGGATTCGCGCTTCGACGTTCCAGGCAGCGGCCTGTACCTGCAGGTGGTGATGCCGCACGGCAAGGGCAATTCGATGTCCGCCGAAGGCCCGATGCTGCCCACCGTGGGCGGTGGCCTGCTGGCGCCGCGCCAGGAAGTGTTCGAAGGCCCGCTGCCGATGATCCAGATCGATGGCAGCCAGGGCTCGGTGTACCGCTATGGCCTGGGCCTGGTGTGGGACGCCGATGCCGACCCCGCCACCGAATTCCCGTACACCATCTACGTGATGGAAGACTCGCGCGCGCTGGGCGCGCAGCTGCGCGTGTTCCGCAGCCGGGTCTGGTTCTACCTCGGTGGCATCGGCCTGATCCTGCTGCTGCTGCAGACCGTCATCCTGCAGTGGAGCCTGCGCCCGCTGCGGCGGGTCATTACCGAGCTGACCAAGGTGCAGCGCGGTGAGACCGCGCGCATGAGCGAGCGCCACCCGCGCGAGCTGGAGCCGCTGACCGACAGCATCAATGCCTTCATCGAGAGTGAGCGCGAGAACCTGGAGCGCCAGCGCAACACCCTGGCCGACCTGGCGCACAGCCTGAAGACACCGATCGCGGTGCTGCGCACGCAGATGGACAGCGGTGCCGGTGACGGCGCGCTGCGCGAGGAACTGGACGTGCAGCTGCAGCGCATGAACAACCTGGTCTCGTACCAGCTGGCGCGCGCGGCGTCTTCGGGCCACAAGCTGTTCTCCGCGCCGCTGCCGATCGAATCCAATGCCGAGGAAATCGTGCGTGGACTGGAGAAGGTCTACGCCTCCAAGGGCGTGCTGTGCGAGTTCGACATCGACCCGGCCGCGCGCTTCCACGGCGAACCGGGCGATCTGCAGGAACTGCTCGGCAACCTGCTGGAAAACGCCTTCAAGTGGGCCAACCGCCGCGTGCTGCTGACCGCGCAGCCGCTGCCGGCACCGAACGCGCGTCGCGCCGGCCTGCTGCTGGCGGTGGACGACGATGGCCCGGGCATCGCCCCGGACGACATCGGCAAGGTGCTGCAGCGTGGCGTGCGCGGCGACGAGCGCGTGCAGGGCCATGGCATCGGCCTGTCGATCGTGCAGGACCTGATCAAGGATTACCGCGGCGAACTGGCCGTCGGCCGTTCCAGTGAACTTGGCGGCGCCCGCTTCGAAGTGCGCCTGCCGCCGGGGCCGTAAACCGCGCGTTCCCGTCCGCCGGGAATCGCCTGGCGCAACAACGCGTGGTGTTCCGGTAGTGGCGGCCGCTGGCTGGCAACCTGGCAATGCCACCGAAGATC
>NZ_JASJSU010000015.1:45549-60182 GCF_030237045.1 Stenotrophomonas maltophilia group sp. Smal17 | reverse complement strand
GCCGGCCAGCGGCCGGCACTACCGTTGTTCGAACGCCGGCGGCTCGCCATAGAACCGCCGCAGCTGCGCGGCCACCTCCGGCAACGCCTGCTGCAGCAGATCCGGTGCCGAGAAGTGGTACTCGCTGGCCACCGCGAAGAACTCTTCCGGCGCCTCGGCCGCATACGGATCGATCAGCGTTTCCTCACCCGCATCCACCTGCGCACAGAACGCGTCGTAGGCACGCTGGAAAATGCCGGCCCACTCGCGCTGCCATTGCCGTGGCAGCGGCGGCGTGCCATCCATTGCGCCATCCAGCGCATCCAGCTTGTGCACCATCTCGTGCACCGCCACGCAGTAACCCTCGTGCGGCGCGGCCAGGTCGGCCTGCACATCGGCCCAGGACAGGATCAACGGACCGCTGTCCCACGACTCGCCAATCAGCTCGTCATCCCATTCGTGCAGCACGCCGGCTGCATCCATGTGGCTGCGGTGCACGCGGAACGCATCGGGGTAGACGATCAGCTGCGACCAGCCTTCCAGCCCCACCTCGCCGAACTCCAGCAGCGGCAGGCAGCACAGCGCGGCCAGCAGCACGCCATCGCCGGGCTGCAACTGCAGCTCGCCGATGGGGGTGATGGTCTTCTCGTGCAGGAAGCGCGTGGCCAGCACGCGCAGGCGCGCGCGACGCGCGTCGTCCAGGCCGTGCAACCAGGCCGCGCGGCGGCAGGCGTTATCCCAAAGCGCATCGTCAATCGGCCGCGGCGCAGGCCGCAGCCACTGCAGCAACGACTTGATCAGCGGAACATTCCCGGCAGGTAGCTGTGCCACTTCGGTGCGCGGATGCGCGGCAGCATGTCGTCATCGCTGCCACCGCCGCCGGTAGTCGTGCTGGCGGCCGGGCGTACCGGTGCCGCCTTGGTGCTGGCGGCCGATGCGCTGGCAGTGGGTGCGCGCTGCGAGGCGGCATCGCCATTGGAGGACACGCAGGCCCCACGGCTGTCGTCCAGCGCTGCCGTTGCAGACGCCGCGAAGGGCATCATCAGCAGGATCAGGCAATGGGCATAACGGCGCATTGACGACATCCACGTTAAGGGAAGGTGAGTTCCCGATTCTAGCCCGAACCCGGCGCCCCGTTGGAAGCCCCTGCGGAACCCAGCGTGGCGGGCGTCGCTGGCGGCTTTCCCGCATAATTCCGTCCTGACTTCGTGGAAGCTGCCGTGGACGATCGCCAATTGCTGGCCAAACTCGCTGCCGGTCGCCTGTCCGGCGACGCCCTGGCCCGTGAGCTGGGCCAGACCCGGGCGGCCATTTGGAAGCGTATTCAAGGACTTAGGGCCGCCGGCGTGGGCGTGGAAGGCCGTGCTGGCGAGGGCTATGGCCTGACCCGCCCGGTCGACCTGCTGGACCCGGACGCGATCCGCGCGGGCCTGCCTGCCGCGGTTCTGCCGCTGCTGCACGACCTGCAGGTGGCCTGGACGGTGGACTCCACCAACGCCGAATTGCTGCGTTGCAGCGCGCCCCAGCGCGGGGTGAGCGTCCTTTTGGCCGAACGCCAGACCGGTGGCCGCGGCCGTCGTGGCCGTACCTGGGCCTCGCCGCTGGCCGCGCACGTCTACCTGTCGGTGCTGCGCCTGTACTCCGGTGGCCTCGGCCGCCTGGCCGGGCTGAGCCTGGTGGCCGGCATCGCCGTGGCCGAAGCGCTGCATGACCTCGGTTTCACCCAGGCGCAGTTGAAGTGGCCGAACGACCTGATTGTCGATGGCAAGCGCAAGCTGGTCGGCCTGCTCGCCGAAGGCGGTGGCGAATACGCCGGCCCGGCGCGCGCAGTGATCGGCATCGGCATCAACACGCACATGCCGCCCGCGTTCGCCGAACAGATCACCCAGCCGTGGGTGGACCTGGACACGCTTGCCGGCAAACCGGTGGACCGCAACGTGGTGGTCGCCGCAGTGCTGACACGCCTGCTGCCGGCGCTGGAGGAATTCGATCGCGAAGGCCTCGCCCCGTTCCTGCCGCGCTATGCCGCGTTCGACATGCTGGCCGGCCGCGAAGTACGCGTGGAGCTGGAAGGGCAGTGGCAGCACGGCACCGCACTGGGCCTGGCCGATGACGGCGCATTGCGCGTGCGCATCGATGGCCAGGAACGCCTGCTGCACGCCGGCGAAGTCAGCGTGAGGGCGGCATGAGCGATTGGTTGTTCGACCTCGGCAACTCGCGCTTCAAGTTCGCGCCGTTGCAGGGTGACCGTGCCGGCGATGTGCAGGCCTGGGCGCATGGCGCCGAAGGCATGGCCGGGCAGCCGCCGCACAGCCTGCCCAGCGGCACCACCGCGTTCGTCGCCAGCGTGGCCGCACCGTCGCTGACCAGCGCCATGCTGGACCAGCTGCAGCGCCGCTTCGAACACGTGCACGTGGTGCGCACCAGCGCCGAATGCGCGGGCGTGCGCATTGCCTATGCCAAGCCGGAAAAGTTCGGTGTTGATCGCTTCCTGGCGCTGCTGGCGGCCGCCAAGGCGCAGCGCCCGGTGCTGGTGGTTGGGGTGGGCACCGCGTTGACCATTGATCTGCTCGACGCCGAGGGCCAGCACCACGGCGGCCGTATCTCCGCATCGCCCACCACCATGCGCGAAGCACTGCACGCGCGTGCGGTGCAGCTGCCGGCCACTGGTGGCGACTACAGCGAATTCGCCAACGACACCGCCGACGCGCTGGCCTCCGGCTGCGATGGCGCGGCCGTGGCGCTGATCGAACGCAGCGCACAGCAGGCGCACGCACTGCTGGGCGTGGCACCGTCGCTGCTGGTGCACGGGGGTGGCGCACCGGCGCTGATGCCGCTGCTGCCCGGCGCCGACTACCACCCGTCGCTGGTGCTGGATGGCCTCGCCCGCTGGGCGGTGCACCAGCCCGCAGACTAGTATCCGCGCATGCTGACCCGTGCCCTGATCGTCGTACTGGCCATCCTCAATCTTGGCGTCGCCTGCTGGTGGCTGCTGCGCGATGCACCGCAACCGCCTGCGCCCGCGCCGCAACCTGCCGGCGTGGCCGAGCTGCGTTGGGTGCCGGGTGGGGATGATGCGAATGCCGCTGCCGAAGCCACCGCTGCCGCCCCGACCACACCGCTGATGGAGCGCGAACCGGCCGAGAAGACCGCCGTGGCAGCGACGCCCGCGCCTGCGGTGCCGGCCAAGCCGGAGCTGGCCAAGCCGCAGGTGGCTGAGGCCGTACCTGCACCGGCACCAGTGGCCGTTGCGGCAGCCGTCAAACCTGCGCCCGCACCAGTTGCGGAAAAGCCCGCGACGCCGCCAGCCGCCCCGGAGCCGCCGCGCTGTGTCGCATTGGGACCATTTGCCGACCGCGCCGCCGCGACCGCCGCGCAGGGCAAGGCCGGCAATGCCATCAGCCAGGTGCGCCTGCGCGAACAGCCCGCCGCCAGCGGCAGTGCCCGCTACCGCGTGCTGCTGCCGGCCGCCGCCAACCGGGAAGAAGCGCAGGCCACGGTGAAGCGCATCGTCGCCGCCGGCCTGAGCGACTACTACATCATTAGCCAGGGCGAGGACATCAACGCCGTGGCACTGGGCCAGTACCGCAACCGCGAAGGCGCCGAGCGCCGCGTGGCGGCGGTGCAGGCCGCCGGCTTCCAGCCGCGCCTGGTGGCCAGCGGCGACGCCGGCCAGTGGTGGTTGGAAGGCCAGCTGGCGGCAGGCACGCAGCCGGCCCAGGCCCAGCAGCGCAGCGGCGCGGCCCAGAGCCGGTCGCTGGAATGCACGCGGTTGCGCTAGAATCCCCCGGACCGCGGCGCTGCCGCCGGCGTACCACCCATGCCGCTTTAGCTCAGTTGGTAGAGCAACTGTCTTGTAAACAGTAGGTCATCCGTTCGATTCGGATAAGCGGCACCACGCGGGAAGCGCCGAAACGCCTTGAAAATAGGGGTTTCAACGAAAAAGGCCAGCGCGGTGCGCTGGCCTTTTTGCTTCTACCGGGAAAATTATCGGGAAGATTGGTGGTTCTTCTTTAGTTTCACGGCTACTTCGACTGCCGGCACAGAGTGGTCGTACAGCTGCCGCATCGCCTCGGTCACGTGGCCATCAGAGCCCTTGTCTTCGCTGTCGCCGATTCCCCGGTGTATCAAGCCGTCGAGCGCGAAGGGTTGGTTCCTTTCGATCAACTCCCTCAGCAATCGCTCGGCGGATCATGCGTTGGCAGACGCTGTCGAGGGCCGATCTGGTCAAAGGGGGGCCGGACTCCGAAACCAGAATGGGGCGCTGTTCCGCTTTGATCGGGATGGGTCGGCCTAAGTCGGACAAGCATCACCTCACCGGCAAGCCGACTGATCTCATGCGCCAGCTGGTGCAGGTCTGCGAGCAGGGTGAGCGCATCCTCGATCCGTTCGCCGGCTCCGGCACCGCATTGGTAGCCGCGGATGCTGAGGGCTACAGCTGGGCTGACATTAAGATGATGAATCACCACTACGAAGTTCCAAGAAGCCGACTGCTCGCAGCTATGCGGTCACTACGCAAAAAGCCGCCCTGGGGCGGCTTCTCGACTATGTGATGGTTTTGCTGCCTTCTTCATCTTGCTTCTCTCGGAGGAGGGCAGCATGCACAAATCGATGCAGTTCAATTATCTGAATAGGAATGAGCATCGAGCGCAGGAAGGATAGGAAAAAGAGGCCCACGACTCCACACACAATCCAGTAGGAGAGCTTCGGTTGGCTCTCGCCTATAGCAAGAATCACAGCTACGCCGAGAAGGCTAGCTATGTGATTGAGCAGGGTGATCCATTGCGAGAAAAGCAAATGATTACTCTTCTTCGTGAACTTCTCCATTTGAACCGAATTAAGGCTCTTGGCTGCTTCCACCTTTCCGGTAAACAACATCGTGGTGATCATGAAGCCAGTTACGATGGTAAGGAGTGTGGTGGCCATTTTCCAACCATCTACAGAGGCACTGCTCATGACGCTAGCACGTTGGAAAACGTGCCCAACAACCGCTCCTACGACGAAGATCGCACCATAAAAGCATGCATAGCGAATCCAAACACCCGGCGACGGCGCGGCCTCAGTCGCAGCGATCTTGATTGTTCTGACTGCTGCGAGCAGGTCATCAGGCAAGAACTTATCGAAGAGAGGCATAGCCAGCCGCCCGATGTGCATGGTCATTAGAGAAAGACACCCTTTGAGTCTATCAGTCGCGCCTTAACGTCAGGTGCGGTAGCAAGTTCATTGAGATATTTCAACATCTCCGTCTCAATTTCTGTGACTGCGGGTACCCCTGGCCGAATTTCTTGAATCTCAACCTGAACCTTCTCCCGGTAGCTATCCAAATCCGCGAGCCCGGTCTTATCGTTGAAGGTGACAGAGATGCCAGACAGCCCGGTACCCCCTTCGCTTTCGTCTACCCATTCAAGCACGGTGTCTACGTCAAGTTCGCCGTTCTTCTCTGCCTCGATCGAAGCAGTGATTTGCTTGAATTTGTTTGCTCCAGCGTTGCTGAACATTGACTCTAGGGCTGCACCGAACGAAGCCGGCTCCGGATTGAAGTCTCCCCGGACGCGTGCCGTGACACTCTTTACGCCCCGATGGAGTTTGGCGAGCGTCTTGAAGTCACGGGCGGGTACATCCTCAGCAACTAGTCTGGGGTAGCTCTTGACTGCGTGTCTGCGGATGAGCTGGCGAATCGCTGTCAGGATGATATGAAGTGACCCGTATACCCTGGCGTTCTCCATGATCAGGCTCTCGCCATAGACCAAGCACGCCACACGGTCCACTATCTCGATAGGGTCGCCATCTTCTGTTTTGATCTGTTCTGCCTTGATGTCTGCACTCGCGGCCGCGAAGTCTTGCACCACCTGGTCGGGGGTTTTCCCCGCCGTGTAGATGAAGGCATGGAACAAGAGGCTGTCGCCTGCCTTCTTTGAGGGTTCCAAAAAGACGCATGTCTTACCCGGCTTAACGTCAGCGACTGCAGGGCAGTGCCTATCACCGACTGTTTTTGCGGCTTCTAGCGCTTTCCGCAAGTACTTGTGAACTTCAAGCGGCGCAATGGCCGGGTAGCGGTCGCCGTCGATAGCGACGAGCTTCTTCAACTGAAGACTTCTGAGGATGGTGCCCATTCCTTTCCTTGAAATGCTCTAGGTGCGCCCGAAGCGCCGCTATATGGCGTAGGCGGCCCGATTGTAGCTGTGGTGCCGTGCCAAGGGCAGTCTGTGGCCACTTTAGGGGCCAGGGTTTGGGAGTGCAGAGTGCCGGGCTTGCGTCCCGACATACGCTTTTCCAGAAAAAGGTTCGGAGTCTACTCGGGCACCCTGCGTGCGCACTCGTCTCCACACCACCCCTGCACACTTCATAGGGTGCTTTTTCTGCACTACCTGCGGAACGGCGCAGCTGCTCGCTGTCGCGCCACGCTGCGAGCGATAGCGTCGGCCAACGAAGTCATAAACCCCCGGGTTGATCTACAGGATACCGGCTGAGAATCCGAAAGCGAATTCGTCTCCGCGCCAGGCCTGCGCACTTTATGGGGCGCCTCTTCTGCATTGCCCACGGCAAGGCCAATCCCTGGCCCTACATGGCGTTCTCCGCCACCGCAAACTATTGGCTGGCCTGCCGCTTCCTGCGCATATTCCTGACGATCGAATACTCCCGCATATGATGCTCGAAGGTGTAGCCTGTAGGCCACACGCAACGGGGGCTGAAGTCAAATTTGCCGGTCGGAGGCAACAAGGACTCGCAGCAGCGCGATATAGAGAAGGCCAAGGAGACTGCGCGTGCCCTGTGAGCATCTAACTGGCTATCGACGAAACGTCTCAATACCGAAGCACTGGAGCTGTCCCATCATGGCCATCAAGAAGAAAGTCGAACTCAAAGCATTTGACGTGGCCGAGCACCTTCGTACACCGGAGGAGATGGCGGCCTATCTCGATGCTTGCATCGCAGAAAGCGATGGCGATTCTGCGTTCATTGCCAAGGCGCTCGGCGACATCGCACGCGCTCAGGGGATGAGCAAGGTCGCGCGTGCGGCAGGCCTGTCGCGTGAGAGCCTGTATCGCGCACTGTCGGGCGAGCGCAGCCCCGATTTCGCGACCATCCTCAAAGTGACCCGCGCCCTGGGTGTGCGCCTGCATGCCAGCGCAGCATAGGCACACGCGCCGATCTTGATGCGTCGGCGCGCCGTCGGTCGCAAAGGCGGTGGAACGAACATGAAAAAACCGCCTTTCGGCGGTTTCTTCGTCCCAAGCCGGTGAGTCAGCTCAATGCATGACGTGGGCAGATCCTTCGATCAACGCCGCTGACACTGCCAACGCAGCCTCAGCTACGTACCTGCAACGCCACATACTCCGCCAACCCCCGGCAGGCCAGCATCAGCCCCTCGCGCGTGCCATCGCCGATATCGTCTTTCTCTTCCCCATCCACGCGAACGCGCTCGGCGGCGTGGTACAGCTCCAGCACCGATACCAGACCGGCGGCGGCGCGATCCCTGCGCGCGGCGTCCACCGCTTGGCCGGGCGTGCTGGCCGGCCCCTGCCACGGCTGTCCGTCGGCGGCATCGCCAGCCTGGATCTGCCGCAGGCACACGGGGAGATTGATAGGCGTGGGTGCGTCGTTCGCGGCGGCGAAGGCGGCTTCCAGGGGCTGCGCCAGTTCGAGCGGCAGATGCAGGGCGGCGTCGCCCAGCGTGGCGGTCAGATACGGATAAAGGGTCTTGGACATGCGGGCATCCTCGTCAGGAACAGAGGTGCCACCCGAAGAGGGTGGCAGGCGATGCGTGGCTTCCAAGACCGGTAATCGATGAGCCGGTGGGCACGGGGCCCCCACGCACCGCCCGCCGTCGATCGGCGAACGGATTGCCAGCCGACGCCGCTCTTGGGAAGACGGCGCCGGCTGGCAAGCGTATACAGCTTCGATTAAACGGGCTTGGAAGTCCCGGCCACCTTTGCAGGGGGCGATTCATCATGCGCACGCGAAATACCCGCCTGCCAGTCGTTTGTTTCGATGGCATCGGGTGATATGAAAGGAAAAATGAATTATCGCGATTGGCTTGTTTCAGCCGCTGCAATGCCGAAAACGACATATTGCGCAGCGCAGTCATTCGCTGGAGTTTGACCGGAATCAGCACTGTTTCGAGGCCTTGAAACGCCCGCGAAGTAAAGCTGGCTTAACAGCGCGGGCAAGGCGCCATAACCACCATACCAAATGCGAACGCCAAAACCCGCCGCGCGGCGCATCATTCTCCTCACGCCCCGCGCCGGGCACCCGGCCGCATAGTGCGGGCACACACCCTTTGGGAACTGCATATGCGCCGCCACGCTCTGCCGCTCACCGCCGCACTGTTGTCCACCGCCTTCGCAGCCCCGGCCATGGCCGCCGTGCCGTTCTTCAACGCCAGTTGCCCGGGCGGCATCGATGTGCACGCCGATGAGGGCGGGCCGGTCTACGTGCAGGGCCGCGAGGCGACGCTGAAGCGCTTCAACGACCGCTATTTCGAAGCCCGCGACGCCAAAAGCGACATCACCCTGTCAATCAGCAGCAACGATGACGGCACGCCGCAGGTCAGCTACACCGGCCGAGGCGGTGCCAATGGCATCTGCCAGGTCAGCAGCACAGGCACGCCCGCGTCCGCCGCAGACAGCGCAGGCCCTCGCGACGCTGCCGCCGGGGATGCCGCGCTGCCGCGCGAGGTCACCTGTGAATCCACCGGCCAGCAGCAGGTGTCATGCGATCTGAACACCCGCGGCAACGTGGAAATCGTGCGCCAGCTCAGCCGCACCCGCTGCGAGGAAGGCAAGAATTGGGGCTTGGCGCGGCATTCGGTGTGGGTCAATGGCGGGTGCCGCGCGGTGTTCCGCAATGTGTCCTCGGTGACTACCCCGGCGCCGGCAGGCGATACCGCGCTGGGCGCCTGCAACACACGCAAGGGCGCGAAGGGATCGCTGGTGACCCAGATGCCGGTGGGCAGCGATTATCAGGAGCTGATCATCGATTATCCCGACGGCCGCTTCCTGTGCATGATGCGCAACAACGGCCAGGTGCAGAGCGTGACGCCGATTCGACGCCGCTGAGCCGTCGAACTGCCCCGGCTCAGCACGCCAGTGACTATGGCCGATGGCGTCTGGAGGTGGTGGCAAATTCGGCTATCTGCCGATCCTGGTCGCTGAGTCAGCCGCCGGAGCAGATGCAGTGGCGGAGTCAATGCAGTGATTGGTGACCTGTAGGCGCGTGCCCGCCGTGACGTTCGTGGAAATGTAGGAGCTTTCGCACTGGCCGTTCCCGATCTGCTGGACCCCGCATTCGCCCATCACGCAGGCCCAGGTATTTCCAGCGACCAAGGTCAGGTCCACAACTCCAGTGCTGCGTCCACTTTGGACAAGGGCGTATGTCAGACTCAATGGGTCATTGACATACCTTGCGTGGCCCCGGCCGGTGAGCAGGATCCATTTGCTCCTACTGCTTTTCGCCTGTTCGGTCTCCAACGCTGACAGCGAGCTTGAGCCGAAATCTTCCTTGCCCGTTACTCGCTTGTCGAATCCAACAAGTCGAATGTATCCCTCTGACTCCAGTCGAATGAGTCGCTCGATAAGCTCCAGATTCGCCGCGCTTGATCGACCATCCCTCGATCTGGCCCAAAAGGCGTCCCGAAAAACTTCACTCCTCCCGCGCGTCGCTGAATCCCGAACGGCTTTGATGGAAGAAGGAGGGATCTCCATTCCTACAAGAATTGGACTTGATCTTGATGCAAAGCTGCAGACAGCATCAAAGAAGAGCTGCGGAGTTTGGGCGTTTCCGTGTGTCTCGCCAAAGACGATCACGTCAAAATCATCGGCGTACACCGACCTTAAGGTTGCACTGCCACCTGCAATGCACTCAGTCGGAGCGGGGCGATTGGACTCTGTGCATGAGGTTGAAAGAACGCCCATCGCCAAGAGAGCGGCCATGTAGGCGGCTTTCAATTTGCCTCTCCTCGCATTGAAATGCCTGGCGCGTCCCTGCAGTACAGACTAGGCAAACCATCCTCCTCGGGTTTGAATCACCATTCTCCGCTAGCCGCATGAGCGCGCTATTTGCCTTCTCGCGAATACTCGGCACATGCATTGTTGCCGTCAAGGGAGAATTGCGTGATCGCGCCTCGCTGCGGAGCCTGCACATGCAGCCAGGGTCGGAGCTGGTCCTCCGACCTTGGAGGTGCTCGATCATTCTTGAACGCTGCCCGCCCTGCTGCACCGCCGCGAGTGGTGTCACACAGCTCTGGCTAGACTGTGCTTCTTTTTCCCCCGCAGGAGGCACCCATGGCCCATCCCATCTCCGTATCCCTGATTGGCGTTCCCACCGACGTGGGTGCGGGCCATCGCGGTGCCCGGCTGGGGCCGGAAGCGCTGCGCGTGGCGGGCCTGCCGGAAGCGCTGGAGGCGCGCGGCGTGGACGTGCGCGACCTGGGCAACCTGGACGGCCCGCGCAACCCGTGGACCGCGCCGGTGGAAGGCTACCGCCACCTGGATGAGGTGGTGGCGTGGAACCACGCCTTGATGGAAGCCAGCTATGCCGAACTGCAGGCCGGCCGCATGCCCATCATGCTCGGCGGCGACCACTGCCTGGGCATCGGTTCGATCACCGCCGTGGCGCGCTGGTGCCGCGAGCAGGGCAAGACCCTGCGCGTGCTGTGGCTGGATGCGCATTCGGACTTCAACACCAGCGATGTGACCCCGTCGGGCAACATCCACGGCATGCCGGTGGCCTGCCTGTGCGGCCTCGGCCCGGATGCGCTGACCCGGCTGGGCGGCACGTCGCCCGCGATCACCCCGGCGCAGATGCACCAGATCGGCATCCGCTCGGTGGACCCGGAAGAAAAGCGCCTGATCAAGACGCACAAGGTCGATGTCTATGACATGCGCTACATCGACGAGAACGGCATGAAGCGTGCGGTGGAAGCGGCGCTGGCCGGCATCGACGAGAACACCCACCTGCATGTCAGCTTCGATGTGGACTTCCTCGACCCCAGCATCGCGCCGGGCGTGGGCACCACCGTGCCGGGCGGGGTGAACTACCGCGAGGCGCAGTTGGTGATGGAGATGATCGCCGACACCGGGCGCATGGGCTCGCTGGACATCGTCGAGCTTAACCCGTTGTTGGACAAGCAGAATGCCACCGCCGAACTGGCCGTGGACCTGGTCGAAAGCCTGTTCGGCAAGTCCACCCTGATGCGCGATTGAGCCTTTGGCCTGAACGGATCTTTGATCCGTTCACACGCGCTCCACGCGTCTGCCGCCAGATTGCACTTCACGCGGCGGCAGTGGGCATTGGCCTTCTTCCGCCGAGCGAAAGAATCCCATCCGCGAATTGAGCGGTGTAGCGGCAAACCCAAGGAGAAGCCCATGAAGCGCGTAGTTGCCCTGATGCTGTTGTCGATGTTCTCGGTGGCCCTGCTGGCCGGTTGCAACACCATTGCCGGTGCCGGCAAGGACGTGCAGAAGGCGGGCGAGAAGGTCGAGGACACCGCGAAGGGCCGTTGAGCCCTGCACGGAACGGAAAGAGAAAAAAGGCCGGGTTTCCCCGGCCTTTTTTTCTGCGCGCGCTTTTTCGCTGCAGGGCTGTGCAAGCGGAGTGAACCATTCAAGCAGGTGAGCGTGCATTTCATGGCGGGTTGACCGGCATTCAACAGCCGCTGCGCGAAGCTGGAGCCACGGTAAGAACGCCGTTGCAACCAAGGACTCCCAGCAATGAACAAAGACATCATTTCCGGCAAGTGGTCGCAGCTGAAGGGCAAGGCCCAGGCCAAGTGGGGCGATCTGACCAACGACGATTTCGATGTGGCCGAAGGCAATGCCGAATACCTGGCGGGCCGCCTGCAGGAACGTTATGGCTGGGCCAAGGACCGCGCTGAGAAGGAAGTCCGTGAGTTCCAGGACAGCGTGAGCAAGGACTACCCGGACTACAAGTAAGCACCACGGTTTCCCCCACACGTTTCCCCCACAACACGACGCCCGCACCGTGAGGTTGCGGGCGTTGTGTTGTCTGCAGGCGGCGACCAGCGTGCCGGCGGGTCCGGCACGTAGCGGTTGGGGAAGGCCTGCGGTTCGCGCGGCAGGCGTGAGGGCGAATCCACCAGGATGCCGCGTGCACGCAGGTTGCGCGCGCTGTCGTAGCGCAGCTGCAGCACCTGCGCCGGGCTGCGGCTGGCGCGTTCGAAGTCGGTGTCGCGCACCGACGACTGTTCGCGTGCGCCGTGGCCGGTGCCCAGTGCCGGCGCCTGCGACTTGCTGGCATAACCCTCGATGCGGCTGGCGCTGGCATCGGCGGCGGCTTCGGCCGCCGGGGCTGGTGCGGGCAGGCTGCGGCGCAGGATCGGCTCGGGGCGCCAGCGACGCGCTTCCTCGAACACGGCCACGCCCACCACGCCGATGTTGTCCGGGCGGCCGGTGCGGCTGGCATAACTGCCGCTGGGGCTGCTGAACACGAACTGCGCCACTTCATCCTGGCTCTTGCGCCAGCCGGTGATGTCGGCGCGCTGGCCGGGGTTGAGCACATAGCCGGTCTGCGAAGGATCGGCATCTTCGCCGGAAATGGCGTTGATGCCGTCCACCGACAGCACCACCAGCACCCGGCGCGGACTGTCGTTGTACAGGCGCACGGCGTAGCGATGGCCACGCTCGCCGGCCACCCAGCGTTGGCCTTCGGCGGGGTAGCTGCGCAGTTCGGTGCCGCGATCGCGGTCAACCAGGGCCATGCGCACCGGGCCGCCCTGGTAGGCCGGCGGCGGAGGCGGGGCCGGGCGGAAGCCGGCCAGGGGCAGGATCAGCAGCAGGGGCAGCAGGCGTTTCATCGGGCGTCTCCAGCGGGGTTGCGTGAATGAACGCGCCGCGGGCCCTGACGGGGTTGGTGGCGTGCAAGGTAAACTGGCCCCGTTCATCGAAGGTTACCCCACGCAGTCATGACGACCCGAGTCCTTACCGGCATCACCCCCTCCGGCACGCCCCACCTGGGCAACTACGTTGGCGCCATCCGTCCGGCAATCGCCGCCAGCCGCGCCCCGGGGATCGAGAGCTTCTTCTTCCTGGCCGACCTGCACAGCCTGATCAAGTCGCAGGACCCGCAGCGCACCCAGCGCGCGACCCTGGAGATCGCGGCCAGCTGGCTGGCCTGCGGCCTGGACCCGGAACACGTGTGGTTCTACCGCCAGAGCGACATCCGCGAGACCACCGAGCTGATGTGGTTCCTGACTGCCATCGCCAGCAAGGGCATCCTCAACCGCGCGCACGCCTACAAGGCGGCGGTGGACAAGAACCGCGAGGAAGGCGTGGACGAGGATGCAGGCGTCAGCGCCGGCCTGTTCATGTACCCGGTGCTGATGGCCGCCGACATCCTGATCTTCAAGGCCAACCAGGTGCCGGTGGGCCGCGACCAGATCCAGCACATCGAGATGGCGCGCGATTTTGCCCAGCGCTTCAACCACGTGTACGGCAAGGAGTACTTCCCGCTGCCGGACGTGGTGATCGACGAGCAGGTGGCAACGCTGGCCGGCCTCGACGGCCGCAAGATGAGCAAGAGCTACCACAACACCATTCCGCTGTTCGTGCCGCGCGAGGAGCTGAAGAAGCTGGTGTTCTCGATCCTGACCGACTCGCGCGCACCGGGCGAGCCGAAGGACACCGAGGGCTCTGCGCTGTTCCAGATGTACCAGGCGTTCGCCACCCCGGAGCAGACCGCCGAATTCGCCAAGGCGTTCGCGGCCGGCATCAGCTGGGGCGATGCCAAGCAGCAGCTGTTCGAGCGCATCGACAGCGAGCTTTCGCCGCTGCGCGAGCGCTACAACGCGCTGATGGCCGAGCCGGAAAAGATTGAAGCGCTGCTCAAGCGCCGTGGCCAGCAGCTGCGCGAGCAGCTGGCAGCCCCGCTGCTGGACGAGCTGCGCCATGCGGTGGGCCTGCGCGACCTGTCCAGCGCCGGCGACATCGCCAGCGAAGATGCCGGCGTGGCCCGCGCGGCACCGCCGCTGTTCAAGCAGTACCGCGAGAAGGACGGCCGCTTCTACTTCAAGCTGACCGCCGGTGACGGCACGCTGCTGATCCAGAGCGAAGGCTTCGATTCGCCGCGCGATGCCGGCCAGCTGATCGCAGTGATCAAGCAGGCCGAGCAGGGTGACCAGCTGCAGAGCGAGCTGTTCAAGCTGGAAGCCGAGGTGGATGCGGTGCTGGCTGCCCTGGCGGCGCTGCGCGAAGAATAAGGGTAGTGCCGGCCGCTGGCCGGCAACTGCATGGGACACGCCGGCCAGCGGCCGCCGCGACCATGGCACAGCGCCCATGGCATGATGTCCGCGCGCCTCCGGCGCGATGACATGGAGTCTGCAATGGCCTGGTTGTCGCTGCTGCTGTTCCTGCCCTGGTTCCTGCTGCTGGGCAGCCTGTACTGGCTGTTCCCGCGCCAGCCGCGCACCGCGCGGCGGCGCCTGTTCGATGGCATCACCCTGCTGCTGGCCTTCGCGCTGAGCATCCTGTCGATGCTGTGGGGCTATCGCATTGGCATGGCACAGCCCGGCGCCGGCCCGATCTGGCCGCAGGTGCTGGCGGTGCTGTACGCCTACGGCGCGTTCCTGGCGGTGCTGGTAATGGCGTTGCTGCTGCGGCCGCGCTGGCTGGTCCGATAACCCCGCCTTTGTAGAGTCGAGC
>NZ_JASJSU010000015.1:0-45539 GCF_030237045.1 Stenotrophomonas maltophilia group sp. Smal17 | reverse complement strand
CGAGCAAGCTCGACTCTACCGAAGTGCGCCTCCGACCAAAGCCGCATCGAACCCGGGCCGCGTGAGCGCCTACCATGGGATTCTGTTCCCGTTCCTGCCAGGTGCGTGCCGATGACCGCCGACCCCAGCATCCACACCATCGATACCGGCTTCCAGCGTCCGGATTTCGACGCGGCCTATCTGATCGTTGAAAACGGCCGCGCCGCGTTCGTTGACTGCGGCACCGGCCTGTCGGTGCCGGCGATGCTGCAGGCGCTGGCGGACGCCGGCCTGGGCGTGGAAGCGGTGGACTGGCTGCTGCTCACCCACGTGCATCTTGACCACGCCGGGGGCGCCGGCCTGCTGATGCAGCAGCTGCCGAACGCCAGGGCGGTACTGCACCCGCGCGGTGCGCCGCACATGATCGACCCGACCCGGCTGATTGCCGGTGCCACGGCGGTGTACGGTGGCGAGGAAATCGCGCGCAGCTACGGCCGCATCGAGGCGATTCCGGAGACGCGCGTTGTGGTGGCCGAAGACGGGCACCGCATCGATCTGGCCGGCCGCGAGCTGCTGCTGTTGCACACGCCGGGCCATGCGCTGCACCACTACTGCGTGTGGGACGCGCGCAGCCGCAGCTGGTTCACCGGCGATACGTTCGGCATCTCCTACCGCGAGCTGGACAGCGCGCAGGGCGCTTTCATCTTCCCCACCTCGTCGCCGGTGCAGTTCGACCCGGAGGCGATGAAGGCCTCGATCCGGCGCATGCTCGACTACGCGCCTCAGGCGATGTACCTGACCCACTATGGCCGCGTGCAGCAGGTGCAGAAGCTGGCCGACGATCTGTTCGAACAGATCGATGCGATGGCCACCATCGGCCGCCAGTGCGATGGCCGGCCCGATCGGCATCGCTGCCTGCTGGCCGCGTTGCAGGCGCTGTACCTGGAGCGCGCGCAGCAGCATGGCTGTGCTCTGGACCAGGCCGCGGTGACGGCCGTGCTGGCGATGGACATCGAACTCAACGCACAAGGCCTGGCCTGCTGGCTGGACCGCGTCCACAGGTAGATCCACGCCACGCGTGGATGAGGCGAGCCGACGCTGCACCGCGACGTCATGACCACGTTACACTCTGGTGACTTCCAAGCCTGCCGTGGTATTGCCGTGAATCCGATGCGCGTGTTGCTGCTGTCGTCCTGCCTGTTCGTGGGTGGCCTGGCCCAGGCGGCCAATGACCTGCCCGGCGGCGGCATCGATCCGCAGGCACTGTCGCGCCATGTGCGCGTGCTGGCATCGGATGAATTCGAGGGCCGCGCGCCGGCCACCGAAGGCGAAGAGCGCACGGTGCAGTACCTGATCGAGCAGTTCCGCAGTTACGGCCTGCAGCCGGGCGGTGTGGACGGCAGCTGGGTGCAGCCGGTGCCGCTGGTGCGTGCGCAGCTGGACGGCGCTGCCAAGGCCAGCCTGTCGCTGAAGGGCGGCAAGCGTGCACTGGCGAACGGCGAGGACGTGACCCTGCAGAGCCTGCAGCCGCGCAAGCGCGTGCAGATCAAGGACGCGCCGCTGGTGTTCGTCGGCTACGGCATCGACGCGCCGGAACGCCACTGGAACGACTACAAGGACGTGGACCTGCACGGCAAGATCGCCGTGGTGCTGATCAACGATGCCGATTTCGAGGCCGATGCGCCGGGCGCGTTCGATGGCAAGGCGGTGACCTACTACGGCCGCTGGACCTACAAGTTCGAGGAAGCCGCACGCCGTGGCGCCGAAGGCGTGCTGATCGTGCACGAGACCGCGCCGGCCGCCTACGGCTGGGCCACGGTGAAGAGCTCGGGCACCTCGCCGCTGTTCGACATCGAGCGCGGCCAGGCCGAGGCGATGGCCCAGCACACGCCGCTGCGTGGCTGGATGCAGCGCGGGCTGGCAGAGGCGATCTTCGCCGACGCCGGTCTCGACTTCGATGCCGAGAAGCGCAAGGCGATGCGCGCCGACTTCCGTCCGGTGGCGCTGGACAACGCAACGCTGAGCGTGGATTTCGCGCTGAAGCGCGAGCAGGTGGTGACCCGCAACGTGGTGGCCAAGCTGCCCGGCGGCGAGCACGGCGACGAGGCGGTGATCTTCTCGGCGCATTGGGATGCCTTCGGCATCGGCCAGCCCGATGCCAAGGGCGACCGCATCCGCCGCGGTGCGATCGACAACGCCACGGGTGTGGCCACGGTGCTGGAACTGGGCCGCGTGTTTGCCGCAGGCCCGCAGCCGCAGCGCACGCTGTACTTCGTGGCGCTGACCGCCGAAGAGAAGGGCCTGCTGGGTGCCAGCTACTACGCCGCGCATCCGCTGGCGCCGCTGGACAAGACCGCCGCGGTGCTGAACATCGAGATGTTCAGCCCGGACGGCCCGACCCGCGACATCGCCTCGTGGGGCAAGGGCCGGGTGTCGCTGGAAGGCGACCTGGAGCGCGTGGCCAAGGCCCGCGGCCGCAGTTACAGCCCGGAC
This sequence comes from Stenotrophomonas maltophilia group sp. Smal17, assembly GCF_030237045.1. Classification (NCBI taxonomy): domain Bacteria; kingdom Pseudomonadati; phylum Pseudomonadota; class Gammaproteobacteria; order Lysobacterales; family Lysobacteraceae; genus Stenotrophomonas; species Stenotrophomonas maltophilia group sp. Smal17. The sequence continues at coordinate 43,067 of NZ_JASJSU010000015.1, read as the reverse complement.
CCGAACCTGGAGGCGGGCTTCTTCTACCGCGCCGACCACTTCGCCTTCGCCCGCCTGGGCGTGCCGGCGATCACCATCGGCCCGGGCCTGGACAAGCTGGACGGTGGCGTGGAGGCCGGCCGCGCGCTGCGCGAGAAGTACTTCGCCGACTGCTACCACCAGGCCTGCGATGCCTGGACCCCGAGCTGGGACCCGAGCGGCCACGCCGCCGATACCCTGCTGGTCTACGACCTGGGCGCCGAGCTGGCCAACAGCCGCCGTTGGCCGACCTGGGAAAAGGAATCGGAGTTCCGCGGCGCGCGCGACAAGAGCGAAGCCGCCCGCCGCTGAGGTAGTGCCGGCCAGCGGCCGGCATTACCGTCGCTGGCGCAGCAGCTTCCATGCGCCCCAGCCACTGACGGCGAGCGCGGCCAGATAACACGCCACCATCGTGCGCAGGCCAACCTGCGACCCGGCGTTGATGCCGCGATGCAGGCGCAGCTGCAGCGAGCTGTGGCCGCTGCCCAGGTCCACCGCCAGCTGCAGCGCCAACGCGGCACAGAACACCAGCAGGGCGATCCCGAAGCCGATACGCGGCCACGCGGCCCGTGCGTTGGGGCGGCGCAGCAGCCAGGCCAGTGCCGTGGCTGCGGCCAGCGTCGCCGCGATCCACATCAGAGGCGTGGCGGGAGACGCAGCGGCCACCGGCAGTGCACCGGTGGCCGCGATCACTACAGCGCCCTTACTTGCGGGTGCCGTCGAGCCAGTTCGGGCCCTTGTTGGTGAGGAAGAACACATAGACCACCAACGATACCGCGATCGTCGCGGTGACATAGATGGCGAACCAGTCGACGTGGCCGGTCTTCAGCGCACCCTGGTACAGCAGCGGGGCGGTGCCGCCGAACAGCGAGTTGGCCAGTGCATAGCCCAGGCCCACGCCCAGTGCACGCACGTGGGTGGGGAACAGTTCGGCCTTCACCACCGCGTTGATCGAGGTGTAGCCGGTGAGGATGACGAAGGCCATGGCCAGGGTCAGGAAGGCCAGGGTGGCGTCATGCTGGTGCGGCAGCTGGGTGATCAGGTACCAGCTGTACAGCACGCCGCCGACGCCGAAGAACACCAGCAGGGTCTTGCGGCCGATGATGTCCGACAGCCAGCCACCGACCGGCTGCAGCACCATCAGGAACGTCAGCACGCCCAGGTTGATCAGGGTGCCGGTCATCGGGTCGTTGCCGGCGAAGGCGCTCTGGATCATCTTCGGGCCGTTCACCGAGTAGGTGTAGAAGGCCACGGTGCCACCGGCGGTGATCAGGAAGCACAGCAGCAGCGGCCGCCACTGGTGCACGAACAGTTCGTACATCGAGCCGGACTTCTGTGCCTTGCCTTCGCGCGCGGCCTCGATGGACGACTCCGACAGCGACTCGTCCATGCCCCGGCGCAGCCAGAACACCACCACCGCGGCGATGCCACCGATGCCGAAGGCGATGCGCCAGCCCCACTCGGAGATTTCCGGCTTGCCCCAGAAGGTCAGCATCAGCAGCAGGGTCAGCTGGGCCAGCACATGGCCGCCGACCAGGGTGACGTAGTGGAACGAGGACAGGAAACCGCGACGGCCGGGAATGGCGGCCTCGGACATGTAGGTGGCACTGGCACCGTACTCACCGCCGGTAGCGAAGCCCTGCAGCAGGCGCGCGAACAGCAGGATGACCGCCGCCCAGATGCCGATGCTGGCCGCGGTGGGCGTGATGGCGATGAGGAAGGAACAGACGGCCATCAGGGTGACCGACACGGTCAACGCCAGGCGGCGCCCGTGGCGGTCGGCGAAGCGGCCGAAGAACCAGGCGCCGATCGGGCGCATCAGAAACGTGGCGGCGAAGATCGCCCACACATACATGGTGGAGTTCTTGTCGTCCGGCGAGAAGAACTGCGATTCGAAGTACACGGCGAACACCGAGTACACGTAGACGTCGTACCACTCCACCAGGTTGCCGGCGGAGCCTTTGAGGGTGTTGGAGATCGACCGCCGCAGGGCGGCGCGGTCGTTCGCGGGAACAGCAGGTTGGGACGTGGTGCTCATCTGGGTGGGAATCCTCGATGCGGCGCGTCCGTGCGCAGGGAAAACGGCGCCCGGCCTTGGGGCGGCGCGGCCGGGCAGCCTCTTGGTACTGCATCGACCGTCAACACGGGGTAGCAGACCAGAGCAGGGTGCATGGATGGATGACAGCGTGCCACCGTCCGGGGTCCCGGACCATACTCAAAACGTCCTAGAATCCGCCTTCCCCCGGCTCCTTGGTGCGTCATGTCGGCTCCCCCCTCTCCGTCTGCGGCTGCCCCCCGGGGTGGCCTTGTCGCGCTGGCACTGCTGCTGGTCTATGTGGTCTGGGGCTCGACCTACCTGGGCATCGCCAAGGCCCTGCACGGCGGCGCGCTGCCGCTGACGATGGTCTCCGGCAGCCGCTTCATCATTGCCGGCGGGGTGATGTACCTGGCGCTGCGCCTGTTCTGGAAGCTGCCCAACCCGACCCTGCGGCAGTGGCGCAACCTGGTCATCATGGGCGTGACCATGCTGGTGCTGGGCAATGGCATGGTGGTGCTGGCCGAGCGCGAGGTGTCCTCGGGCCTGGCCGCCACGGCCGTGGCCTCGGTGCCGCTGTGGATGGCGCTGTTCTCGGCGCTGCGCGGCCAGCACGCCAGCCGCGGCGAGTGGCTGGGTATCGCCATCGGCTTCCTGGGCGTGGTCTGGCTCAATGCCGGCAGCAGCCTGACCGCATCGCCAACCGGGCTGGTGCTGCTGCTGATCGCACCGGTCGGCTGGGCGTTCGGTTCGGTGTGGGCGCGCGGCCTGGACCTGCCGGGCCCGTTCATGACCGCGGCCGGGCAGATGATCTGCGGCGGCGTTCTGCTGGTGCTGATCGGCCTGGCGGTGGGCGAGCGCCCGACCACCTTGCCCGACACCAGCGGCCTGCTGGCGATGGCTTACCTGTGCGTGTTCGGTTCCATCGTTGCGTTCACCGCCTACGTATGGCTGCTGCAGAACGTGCGCCCGGCGCTGGCCGGCAGCTACGCGTACGTCAACCCGGTGATCGCGGTGCTGCTGGGCGCGCTGCTCAACGGTGAACGGTTCGGCTGGCGCGACCTGCTGGCCATGGCGGTGATTCTTCTGGGCGTGGTGGTGTTGACGATGGCAAGGACGCGAAAGCAATGAGCATGGACGAGAAAGAACAACGCCGGGGCCTGCTGGTCACCGCGTCCACCTTCGTGATCTGGGGGCTGGTGCCGGTGTACTGGCACCTGCTCAACGAGGTGCCCTCGTTCCAGATCATCGCCCACCGCATCATCTGGAGCACGGTGATGGTGCTGGGCTGGCTGCTGATCAGCTCGCGCCTGGGGTGGTGGAAGAAGATCGCGGCGCAGCCGCGCGCGCTGCCGATCCTGCTGGTGTCCAGCCTGACCATTGCCTTCAACTGGGGCCTGTACATCTGGGCGGTCAATGCCGGGCATGTGATCGAGACCAGCCTGGGCTATTTCATCAATCCGCTGGTGAACGTGCTGCTGGGCGTGCTGGTGCTGAAGGAACGCCTGCGTCGCCTGCAGTGGGTGGCGGTGGCGATGGCGGCAGTGGGCGTGGCCTGGCTGACCATCGATGCCGGCACGCCGCCGTGGATCGCGCTGGGCCTGGCCTGTTCGTTCGGCCTGTACGGGCTGCTGCGCAAGCTGGTCTCGGTTGATCCGGTGGCTGGCCTGGGCGTGGAGAGCCTGTACCTGTTCCTGCCGGCGCTGGCGTTCGCGATCTGGGCCGAGAACGGTCATGGCGGTGCCTTCTTCCATGGCTGGGGCTGGCGCAACGACCTGCTGCTGATCTTCGGCGGCGCGGTCACTGCGGTACCGCTGATCGGCTTTGCCTACGGCGTGAAGCGCATCCCGCTGTCACTGGTCGGCATCCTGCAGTACATCGCGCCGAGCCTGCAGCTGCTGCTGGGCGTGTTCTTCTTCCACGAAGGATTCGATACCGGCAAGGCGATCGGTTTTGCGGCGATCTGGGCCGGCCTGGTGCTGTTTGTCGGCGACAACATCCGCACGATGCGGGCTGCGAAACGATAGCGCCTGGCCACGCCCGGCGAACACGATGCAGGAAAAAGAACGGCGCCCCGAAGGGCGCCGTTCTGCTTCCATCCACCGCCAGGAGAGAGAGATGGCGGTGGCGGGAACGCGGGTGCAGGCTTAGAAGCGCTGCTGGTACTTCATGTACATGAAGCGGCCGATGTCGAAGCCACCGTAGTAGGTGAAGCTGCTGTTCGGCTGGCTGTACATGGTCGGACCCTGGTGGTTGAACACGTTGTTCACGCCCAGCGACACGGTGCCATCCCACGGCAGGCTGTAACGCACCTGCAGGTCGTGGAAGGTGTTGGAGCCCACCTTGTTGGTCGGCGAGGTGCTGGTGTACGGCGAGTTGAAGTCCGGCAGGTTGCACTCGTCCATGTACGAGCACTTCTCCTTCATGCTGGAGTAGTAGCGCGCGGTCCAGCCGATGCCGAAGTCGCCGTACTGCCAATCCAGGTTGAAGGTGGAGCGCACGCGGAAGTCGCCGCCCCAACCGGTACGCTGTTCCACCGGAGTGGTGACGGCGTTGTCGTTGCGCTGCTCCAGGTAGTCGGTGTAGGTGGTGTTCCAGTTGACGGCGAACTTGCCGAACGTGGTGTCCGGCAGGCGGTAGCGCAGGTTGATGTCATAGCCGGCGGTCTCGCGGAAACCGGCGTTGACCAGCGAGCGGTCCAGGCTGTTGACCTGGCCGTTGCTGCCGCGGGTGAAGCGGCCGCAGGCGGCGTCCGAACCCTGCACGTAGCACTGTTCCAGCAGGTTGGTGGCCGACTCGCCGACGATGGCGTTGTTGATGCGGATCTTCCACCAGTCCAGGCTGACGTCCAGGCCTGGCACGAAGTCCGGGCTGTACACCAGGCCCACGGTCCAGGTCTTGGCGGTTTCCGGCTTCAGTTCCGGGTTGGAACCGGAGCTGAAATCGGTGGTGGCCTGCTGGCCGGGCTTGGTGGCCACGCTGCCATCGCTGTTGAGCTGGCGGAAGTTGGCCGGCACCTTCAGCGCCTGGCAACGGGCGGCGACGGCAGCGCTGGTGGCAGCGGTACCGAAGGAGGTATCGCACGGATCGGTGAACGCGTCGCGGCTGCTGACGGTGCCACCGTACAGGTCGTCCACGGTGGGCGCACGGAAGCCGGTGCCGTAGGTGGCGCGCACCAGCAGGCTGTCGATCGGCTTCCACTTCAGCCCGAACTTGCTGTTGGTGGTCGAACCGAAGTTGTTGTAATCCGAGTAGCGACCAGCCACGTCCAGCGACAGTTCGCGGGCGAACGGCAGGTCGGCCAGCAGCGGCACCTGCAGTTCCAGGTAGACCTCGTTGAGCGAGTAGTTGCCACGGGTCGGCTGGCCACTGGTACCGGCGATCTCGCCCTTCTGCACCTTCGCATCCGGGGTGTAGCTGGCTTCTTCGCTGCGGTGTTCGACGCCCAGCGCGGCCAGGATGTCGCCGGCCGGCAGGGTGAACAGCGAGCCGGAGATGTTGCCGCTGGCGACCTTGGTGGTGCTCTGCATCTTGTCGACGAAGCGGGTGAACAGGTAGTCCTGCACGTCCTGGTTGCTCAGCGAGCCCGGGCCGGTGTAGCCCATCGGCGCTGCCGGGTTCCACGGCACGCAGCCGGCGATCACCGCGCCCGGCGTACCGCAGCGGGCCACGTCGCCATCCATGAAGGACGGGCCGACGGCCAGGTTGACGTGCGGCTGGTACATGCTGCCGGTACCGATGCGCTCGCCTTCATTGCGGTTGTACATGTAGCTGACGTTCCAGTCCCAGTACCGCGAACCGGTTTCGAAGCTGCCTTCCAGGCCGATGCTGGCGCGCTTGGTTTCCAGGTTGTTCTCGGTGCCGCGCGGCAGTTCCTCGGTGCGGTGCGCGAACAGAACGTCCTGGCCCCACAGGTTGAATGCGCTGTCCTTGGACAGCGCGGCGCGGCTGCCGCTGCGTGCCTGCGCGGCACTCACCGAGTACGGGTAACCGGCCAGGTGCTTGATCGACTCGCGCTTGCTGTACAGCGCGTCGGCGACGATGCGCAGGTCGTCGGTGATGGAGAAGCCACCGTTGGCGAACACCGAGGTGCGCTCCAGGCCGGTCTGCAGGCTCATGTTCGACTTGGTGTTGGCACCGTCGGCCGGGTCCGGCGCGTGGAAGTTGCCCGCCTTGCTGGGGTCGCCGCCCGGGCCCACGGTCAGGTTCTTGCCACCCACGGTGACGTAGCCCCACGGGGTGTTGCCGTTCAGGCCGTCATTGGGGTGGCGCGGGCCGTTCGGGTAACGGCTGAACTCGCGGTCCTTGCCCAGCACCTCGTCTTCCTTGGTGCGCTCGGCGCCGACGCTGAACCAGCCGCGGTCGAAGGTCTTGCCGAAGGTGGCGCTGTAGGAGCGCTTCTGGCCGTCGCCTTCGCCGTACTGGCCGACGTAGGCACTGGCCTGGCCGCCATCGAAGTTCCTGCGGGTGATGATGTTGACCACGCCGGCGATGGCATCGGAGCCGTACAGTGCGGAGGCACCGTCGGTCAGCACTTCCACGCGCTCGACAATCGCCGATGGGATCGAGGCCAGATCGGAGTAACCGCCGGCGCTGACGCCCATGCGGCGGCCGTCGATCAGCACCAGGCTGCGTTCCGGGCCCAGGTTGCGCAGGCTGACGTACATGCCGCCGAAGTCGCGCGAGGAGGTCAGCGACGAGGCGCGGCTCATGCTGGGCGCGCCTGCTGCAGGAATGTCCTGCAGGATGTCGGCGACGTTGACGTAGCCCTTCTTGTCGATCTCGGCGCGGCTGAGCGCGATCACCGGCTGTGCGGTTTCGACACTGGCCTGGCGGATGCGCGAACCGGTGATTTCGATGCGGTCGAGGTTGGTGGTGGTATCGCCGGCGCTCTGCGCAAAGGCGGGGGTGGTGCAGCTGGCAGCCAGCGCGATCACGATCGCGTTGCGCAGCGGAGTGGTTTTCAGGGACATCCGTGACATCTCGTGTTTCAGGAAAAACAAGCGCCCGTTCTGTGGGCGCGTGGGGTGCTGCAAACCAACGTGGGGGGCCGGATTCTAGAGTGTTTCCATCCGTAACTGTTTGCCTCTGCGCTGCTGCATGCGTGCGAAAATGAATCGCAACCAACAATCCACAGATGCACTGTGCGCAACGTCACGTGCGCTGCGTTTGCAATGGGCAGAGGCATCGATAGCGGCACGAACCCGGCACGCTTGAGGGGTTGCGACAACACGCCGCAGCGCGCGCTTGTACGCAGGCGCGCATCCGTTGCGATGCATCAACCTGCATGAAATGCTCTTCGCGTCGTCGTCGAAAGTGGGAGATGAAGGAATGATCCAGCTCGAAGAAGCTCGCCGTCGCGTGCAGGCTGCGCTTGCAAGAGATGATGAGCCGGTTGCCATCACGCATGAGCATGAAGTGGTCGAAGGCTGGCTGTTCTGCTTCCAGTCGCTGCGCTACCTGCAATCCGGCGAAATCTCGGATGCGTTGGCCGGCAATGGACCGATCTTCGTCGACCGGCATACGGGCGAGCAGCACGTGCTGGGCACGGCGTATCCGCCGGAGGACGCCCTTCGCCAGCATCTGGCCTCGCGCGCCTTGCCGTCTGATGCCGCAGCGGCAGATTTCTGAGTTCGGCAAACGAAAAAAGGACGGAGCCTTCGCTCCGTCCCTCTGCGCGATGCGCATTCCATCGCTGCGTGATGCTCAGGTTTCACGCAGTGCCGTGGTGATCGGCAATCGCGCCGCACGCAGCGCCGGGAACAGGCCGCCGACCAGGCCGATGCCCAATGCCCATTTCAGGCCCGTCCACAGCAGTTCCGGCGACACATGGAACTTGAATACCACTGCGCTGAAATTGCTGCCGATGGTGGACACGCTGTAGCCGTTGAACAGCAGCCACGCCACCGCGCAACCGAGCAGCCCGCCGAGCAGGGCCAGCAGCATCGTCTCCAGCATCACCGCGGTCACCACCGGCAGGCCGCGGAAACCGATCGCGCGCATGGTGGCGATCTCGCGCGCACGCGTGGCCACGGCGGCATACATGGTGTTGAGTGCGCCGAACACCGCACCCACCGCCATGATCGTGCCGATCACCTTGCCGAGGATGTCGATCAGCTTGGTCAGACCGCCGCCCTGCTTGCTGTAGTAGACGCGGGTGGTTTCCACGTCCAGCTTCAGCCGCGGGTCGGCGGCAACGGCGGCCTTGAACTGCTCGAAGCCGGCCTTGCCATCGGTGCGCACGCTGATCGACTGCCAGGCACTGCGCTGATAGGTGGTGGCCAGCGTATCGGCATCGGTCCACAGTTCCGAATCATGCGCATCGCCGGTGGCGAACACGCCGACCACGGTCCAGGTCTGGTTGCCCAACGTCAGCGTCCTGCCGACATCCATATCGCGGAACTGGCCGCGTGCGCCCTGGCCGACCACGATCTCGCGCAGGCCGGCGGCGAACCGGCGCCCTTCGATGATCTTGACCTTGTCATGCACGGCCCACGCCTGCGGGCCGACGCCTCGGAACTGCGCGTTGACGTCGGTGCCATCGGCCTTCGACACCAGGTTGACCACCTGCGACAGCTCCGGCGACAGCATTGGCCGGCCCTGCGCATCACGGCTGATGCCGGGCAGCGTGGACAGCGTGGGTACCTGCTCGCGGGTGATCACCGAGTTGGTCTCGGCCTGCGAACCGCCGCGCAGCACGATGGCAGTGGTGTCATCGCCGGTGTTGTTGAGCGTGGCCTTGAAGCCTTCGCCCATCGCCAGCATCGCCACCAGCACGCCGACCACGCCGGCGATGCCGACCACGATCACCGAGGAGGCGCCCCAGCGCTGCGGCAGGCTGGCCACACCGATGCGGGTGGCGGCCAGCGCCAGCCGTCCGCCGCGGGTCAGCAGCAGCCACAGCGCCACCAGTACCGCCACGGCCAGTACGCCGATCCACGGCAGGCTGATCCACAGCACCAGGCCGATCACCAGCAGCAGCACGGTCAGCGCGTTGCCCAGCCACTTCTTGAGTTTGCTCTTGAACATGTCGGTGTCCTCCTCAGCGGCCGGCCAGTGCGTCGACGATCTTCAGGCGCTTGGCACGCAGCGCCGGCAACAAGCCGACGATGATGCCGATCACCACGATCAGGCCCAGCCCCATCAGCCAGGTCGGCGTTGGCACGTGCGGCGGCAGCATGCCCATGCTCTTCGGGCTGATCGCGGGCAGCACCAGTGCGGCCAGGCCCATGCCGATCAGGCCGCCGAGGCCGATCAGCAGCACCGACTCCACCATCACCAGGGTCAGCACGGTGCTGTCCCTGAAGCCCAGCGTCTTCAGCGTGGCCAGTTCGGGCACGCGCTCGCGCACCGCCTGCGCCATGGTGTTGCCGGTCAGCAGCAGCAGGGTGAAGAACACCGCGCCCATGATCGAGGTGACGATCATGCCGATATCGGCGAACTGCTTGACGAAGGCCTGCTGGAACGCCGACTCGGTCTGGGTCTTGGTCTCGTGGTCGGAGTTGGCCGAGATCGCATCGATGGCCTGCGCCACGCGCGAGGAGTGGTCGGGATTGTCCAGCGTCACCGTGTACCAGCTCACCTGGTTCTTGATGTAGTCGTTGGATTCATCGAAGTACTTCCAGTTCATCATCAACTGGCGTTCTTCGTTGGCGGCCAATGCACGGTCCTTGGAGCGGTAGATGCCCTTCAGTTCCAGCGGCCAGTCGTTGCTGCCGCCGCGCGGGAAGATCGTGGCCTGCAGCGGGATGGTGTCACCGATCTTCCAGCCGAACTGCTTGGCCAGGGTTTCGCCGACGATGGCGCCGGTGCGGGTCTGCTTCCAGTCTTCCAGCTGCGCCGGGTCGATCTGCAGTTCGCGGTACACGTCGAAGTAGTTGGGCGACACCGAGAAGTTCGGGAAGAAGTTCTTCGGGTCCTGGTAGATGCCGCCGAACCACATGCCATAGGCCACATCACGCACGCCGGCGACCTGGCGGATCTGGGTCTCCAGGCGGATCGGCAGCGACTGGGTGATCGACAGCCGCGAGGCCACCACCAGCCGGTTGGCCCCTTCCACGCTGCCGCCGGAATTGAAGGCCACGCGTACCGAGTCGAGCATGCCGAACAGCAGGAACGCGGCCACCACCGAGAGCAGGGTCAGCAAGGTACGTGTGCGGCTGCGGAACAGCTGCGCCCACACCAGTGAGAAGTATTTCATCGCGGTGGCCTCCGTCAGTGGGCCAGCGGGGCGTCGGCCAGCTCGCCCTTGTCCAGGTGCACGGTGTGCGTGGCGTACTCGGCCGCCTTCGGGTCATGGGTGACCATGATGATGGTCTTGCCGTGCTCGCGGTTGAGCTGCTGCAGCAGGCCCAGGATCTCTTCGGCGGACTGGCGGTCGAGGTCGCCGGTGGGTTCGTCGCAGATCAGGAAGGTGGGGTCGGAGACGATCGCACGGGCGATCGCCACGCGCTGCTGCTGGCCGCCGGACAGCTCATTCGGGCGGTGGCTGCGGCGGTCGGCCAGGCCGACCAGGGTCAGCGCGATCTCCGCATTGCGCTTGCGCTGCGCGGCGCTGAGGTGGGTCAGCAGCAGCGGCAGCTCGACGTTCTTCTGCGCGGTCAGCATCGGCATCAGGTTGTAGAACTGGAACACGAAGCCGACGTGGTGGCTGCGCCAGGTCGACAGCTGGCCGCCGCTCATCTGGTCGATGCGCTCGCCTTCGATGCTGATCTCGCCGCCGCTGGGGTTGTCCAGGCCGCCGATCAGGTTGAGCAGGGTGGTCTTGCCCGAACCGGAGGGGCCCATCAGCGCGACGAAGTCGCCGCGCGCGATGTCCAGGTCGATGCCGTGCAGCACCTGCACTTTCTCGGGGCCACGCTGGTAGGTCTTGGTGATGTTGCGCAGTGAAACCAGGGTCGACATGGGTGGTTCTCCACGGAAGGCGGGAAACGGGGCACTGCGCCCGCGGTGGCCGCGGGCGTGCGTCGAGCGGTGCTGCCGGCGGCGCGCGGGGGCGCCAGGCCGTTACTGCGCTTGTTTCTGTTGCACCTTGGCGCCATCGCGCAGGGTCTCCGGTGGATTGACCACCACCGACTCGCCCGCGCTCACGCCCTTGAGGATCTGGCGGTCCTTGCCCATCGCCTGGCCGGCCTCGACCGTGCGCTGCTGCACGCGGCTGTCATCGCCCAGCACGAAGGCGACCGTGCTGCTTTCACGCTGCACCACCGCGCCGGCCGGCACGCGCACACCCTGCGGCGTGCTGGCGGCCTGCGGCTGTGCCTGTTCCAGGAAGCTGACCCGCACGCCCATCTCCGGCACGATGCGCGGGTCCTTCACCTTCAGTGCCACGCGCACCTTCACCGTGGCCTTGCCGCGGTCAGCGGTGGGAATGATGGCGATCACCTCGCCCGGAATCTTCCATTCCGGGTAGGCGTTGAGCGTGGCTTCCACCGGCATCTTCGGCTGCACGCGGCCGATGAAGGCCTCGCCGACCTCGACCTCGATCTCCAGCGAATCCATGTCGACGATGGTGCCGATGCCGGTACGGGTGAAGCCGCCGCCGGCCGACAACGGCGAGACGATTTCACCCGGTTGCGCCGCCTTGGCGGTGACAACCCCGGAGAACGGCGCGCGCACCACGTTGTTGTCCACGCCGAGGTCGGCGATGGCCAGCTGGTCGTGGGCGACCTTGACGTTGCGCTGGGCGGTGTCGAGCTGGGCACGCAGGCTGTCACGCTGGGCCACGGCCTGGTCGTACTGCGAGCGCGACACCAGCTGCTGGCCGACCAGCGCCTGCAGGCGGCTGGCTTCGGCCGCGGCCTGCTTCTGCTGCGCTTCCAGCCCGGCGACCTGGCTGCGCGCGGCCTGCAGCTGCGAGGCATACAGGCTGCGCTGCGCGTCGGCATCGATCGGGTCCAGCGTGGCCATGATCTGGCCCTGCTCCACGCGCATGCCTTCCTCGATCATCACCTCGCGCACCTTGCCGGTGATCTTGGCCGAGACCGTGGCCATGCGCCGGGCCACCACGTAGCCGCTGGCGTCGAGCACCGAACTGCTGGCGCTGCCCTGCTGGATAGCCACGGCAGGCGCGGTTTCCACTTCCACGGCCGGCGTGCGGCCGAACAGGAAGGCGATGGCGGCGGCGATCAGCAGCACCACCACGATGATCGCGATCCACAGCCAGCGGCGGCCACCGCCACTACCGCCGGAGGCAGTTGGCGGCGATTTGCGGTCGATACGGAGTTCCTTCAACAGCTCGGCAGAAGCGTTCATTCGTTCCATCACAGGCGTTCGGGCGGGTGTGGCCGGAAGCGCGGACGGCGGCGGTTCCGGCGAGGGAGCGTGCGGCACAGCATGAAGGCAGGTACGGCGATGATGGCAGTGACAGCTGTCATCCGATGACACTGACGGTGGCAACTGCGAAACGTGACCACGGCGGCACAGGATGGCAACGTCCCCGCTACCGGTACCGCCCATGGATCCGATCGCCCCGTCGCTGGCCCGCCTGCAGCAGGTGCAGGTGCGCTATCGCGACCATACCGCCCTGCATGGCATCGACCTGCAGGTCCGCGCTGGCCAGGTGCTGGCATTGCTGGGCCGCAATGGTGCTGGCAAGAGTACCGCGATCAGCGTGTTGTTGGGCCTGCGGCGGGCCGATGCCGGCGAGGTCGAGCTGCTCGGCGGCGACCCGCAGCAGCGCACCAGCCGACTGGGCCTGGGCGTGATGCTGCAGAGCACCAGCCTGCCGCCGATGCTGCAGGTGGACGAGCTGGTGGCGCAGGCCAGCGCCTGCTATCCCGAGCCCATGCCTCTGCAGGAGGTGCTGCAGCGCGCCGGCCTGCAGGCGCTGGCGCGGCGCCGTTACGGCCAGCTGTCCGGTGGCCAGCAGCGTGCCGTGCAGTTCGCCATCGCGATCTGCGGCCGCCCGCGCGTGCTGTTCCTGGACGAGCCCACCACCGGCCTGGACATCCAGGCGCGGCAGGGGATGTGGCAGGCGATCCGGCAGCACGTGGCCGAAGGCTGCGGCGTGCTGCTGACCACCCATTACCTGGAGGAGGCCGAAGCCCTGGCCCAGCAGGTGGTGGTGCTGGAGCAGGGCCGGGTGCTGGCCGACGCGCCGCTGGCCGAACTGCGCCTGGCCGACCGGCCGCGGCGCATCCGGTGCCGCAGTGCGCTGGCCGTCGATGTGCTGCGGCAGTGGCCCGGCGTGCAGCAGGTGCAGCGCGAGGGCGAGCACCTGCAGCTGCTGGCCAGCCCGGCCGAGCCGGTGGTGGCGCGCCTGCTGGCCGCCGACGCACAGCTGTGCGAGCTGGAAGTACAGGGCGCGGCGCTGGCCGACGCTTTCCTCGACATGACCCGGGAGGCCGCATGAACACCGTGATCCGTACGCCTGCAGCCGCGCGCCCGGGATGGCGCCGCGCCCTGCGCCCCTACGCCGCTGAACTGCAGGCCGAGCTGCGCCGCGCCTGGCGCACGCCCGCGTTCGCGGTGCCGTCGCTGCTGTTCCCGGTGCTGTTCTACCTGCTGTTCGGCGTGCTGCTGGGGCGGGGCCATGCGCCGCTGTACCTGCTGGCCACCTACTGCGTGTTCGGCGCGATGGCGCCGGCCCTGTTCGGCTTCGGCGTGCAGCTCGCGCTGGACCGCGAAGGCGGCCTGCTGACCCTCAAGCGCGCGCTGCCGATGCCGGCAGCGGCACCGCTGCTGGCACGGCTGGCGATGGCGGTGATGTTCGCGCTGCTGGTGGCCGCGTTGCTGATCGGCGTGGCGCGCGTGCTGGGCGGCGTGCACCTGCAACCCGCGCAGATGCTGCAGCTGCTGGCGGTGGCCGGCCTGGCCGCACTGCCGCTGGGGGCGATCGGCCTGCTGATCGGCAGCCATGTCAGCGCCAGTGCGGCGCCGGCGATGGTCAACCTGGTCTACCTGCCGCTGGCCCTGCTGTCGGGGCTGTGGCTGCCGCTGTCGGCACTGCCTGCGCTGTTCTCGACGATGGCACCGCTGTGGCCGACCTGGCATCTGGCGCAGCTGGCGCTGCCGGTGGTCGGGCTGCCGTCGGCGGGCAGCATCGGCGGCCATCTGCTGGTGCTGCTGGCGGTGACCGTGGTGGCGTTGCTGCTGGCACGCCGCCGCCTGCGCCGGATCGGCTGAACTGGCATGATCGGCAACGTTCGTCCCCGCCTGGATCCTCCCGTGTCGTCGAGCTGGCTTGCGTCCCTGCTGCGCCCTGCGCCGGATTCGGCCGTGGCCGAACTGCTGCGACGTGGCAAGTCGCCCTGGAGCGGCGCGATCCACCTGCTGTGGTCGGTATGGATCTTCCTCACCCCGGTGCTGGGCAATGGCTTCACGCTGCGCTGGCTGCTGCTGACCCTGGTCAGCTATCCGCTGTTCCTGCTGCTCTACGCCAGGGTGATGCTGGCGCCACGGCACCATGGGTGGCGCTATGCGCTGGGCATGATCGTGCTGGCGCTGGTACTGCTGCCCTGGTACCCCTCGGGCTTGAGCTACTTCGTGTTCGGCTGCGTGATGATCCGCATGAGCGGGCGCAGCAGCTGGTGGGCGTACCTGCTGCAGCTGACCGGGCTGAACCTGCTGTTCTGTGGCACCGCGCTGTACTTCGGCTATCCGTGGCAGGCCATGGTGTGGATGCCGGCGGTGTCGTTCATTGTCGGGCTGGTGGTGAACGTGGAGGCCCTGAGCCAGCAGCGCGACGTTGCCCTGCAGCTGTCGCAGGACGAAGTCCGGCGGCTGGCGACCACCGCCGAGCGCGAACGCATCGGCCGTGACCTGCATGACCTGCTCGGCCACACCCTGTCGCTGATCACGTTGAAGCTGGAGCTGGCGCGCAAGCTGCACGACCGTGGCGACGCGCGCGCGCGGCAGGAGATCGGCGAGGCCGAGGCGATCGCCCGCGAGGCGCTGGCACAGGTCCGCAGTGCGGTGACCGGCATCCGCGCCAGTGACCTGGCCGGTGAGCTGGCCTCGGCACGCCTGCTGCTGGAATGCCAGCAGGTGCACCTGCAGTACACGACGCCGCCACCGATGCCGGTGGACGTGGAACGTGGACTGGCGCTGGTGCTGCGCGAAGCAGCCACCAATATCGTGCGCCATGCGCAGGCGACCCGGGTGCAGGTGGATTTCATGCTTGAGGAACGACAGTTGGCGATGCAGATACGCGATGACGGGCGCGGTGGCGTGCAGGCCGAGGGCAATGGACTGTGTGGCATGCGCGAACGGGCGGCGGCGCTGGGTGGCCAGTTGACGCTGCAGTCTCCGCGCGGAGAAGGCACGGTGCTGACCGTGCGCGTGCCGCTGGTGGCCGCCAGTACGCCGGTGCCGCCGGCGTCATTGGCACCGGGCGGTGCGGCATGATCCGCATCCTGCTGGCCGAAGACCAGGCGATGGTACGGGGTGCGTTGTCGGCGCTGCTGGGCCTGGAGCCTGATATCGAGGTACTGGGCAGCGCCGCCGACGGCGAAGCCGCATGGCGGATGCTGCAGCAGCTGAAGCCGGACATCCTGGTGACCGACATCGAGATGCCTGGCCTGTCCGGGCTGGAACTGGCGCAGCGCATCGCCCGCCATGAGCTGCCGATCAAGGTGGTGATCGTGACCACCTTCGCCCGTGCCGGCTTCCTGCGTCGCGCGTTGGAAGCCGGCGTGCTGGGCTACCTGTTGAAGGACGCACCGGCCGAGAACCTGGCCGACGCACTGCGCAAGGTGAACCAGGGCATCCGCGCGATCGACCCGCAGCTGGCGCTGGATGCATGGTCGCAGGCCGACCCGCTGACCGACCGCGAACGCCGGGTGCTGCGGCTGGCGGGCGAGGGCCGCACGGCCAGCGAAATCGCCGAGCAGCTGGGGTTGTCGCACGGCACGGTGCGCAATTACCTGTCCGAGTGCATCGGCAAGCTGGGCGTGGCCAATCGCATCGAGGCGTATCGGCTGGCGCGGCAGAAGGGGTGGTTGTAGGGGCGGCTTGCTGTTTGCGTGATGTCGTTTCCGCGACCGCGGGGGGGTGTCACTTTCTTTGCGCGCAAAGAAAGTAACCAAAGAAACGCTCCGCCGGCCGCGAGCCGGCGTGCTTCGCACGCCGGTGCCCTGTGCTCCTCGGCCCGTCGAGGGGCGGTGCGGGAACTCGCTGCGCTCAGACACCCGCACCTCTTCGCCCTCGCCGGACCTGCGGTGCTCGGCTCGCTCAAGGCGGACCCAAGGTCAAATGCCACAGCTGCACCCAGTAGATCCACGCCATGCGTGGATGCCGTTGCCGTTGATCTTGACCTTCCAATCCGCCTTCAAGCGAGCCGAGCATCGCAGGGGAATCAGGGGCGAAGAGGCGCCGGTGTTTGAGCGCAGCGAGTTCGGCGCCATCCCCTGTTTCCCCGAGAAGCGCAGGGCACCGGTGCGTAGCACCGGCTCGCGACCTGGCGGCGTGTTTCTTTGGTTACTTTCTTGATGGCGCACATCCATGTGCGCCACCCTACGGGCCGGCTGCGCCGTTCCGCGCTGCTCCTGCAGCGCGGTGCACGAGCAAAGAAAGTGACACCCCTCCGCAGTCGCGGAAACGATCCGCCGGGAACTCCCGGCGAACCCGATCAATCCTTCCCGCGCGCCATCGCCTGGAACACCCCGTCACGCCGCACCCACAGGTGGAACAGCGCCGCCCCCACGTGCATCAGCACGGTGGCGAACAATACATAGGCCAGCAGGCTGTGCGCGTTGCGCAGCGCGGCATACAGGGCCGGGGTGTGCGGCACGATCGGCGGCAGGTGCAGGCCACCCCACAGCACGATCGGGTAACCGCCGGCCGACAGCATCGCCCAGCCGATCAGCGGCATCGCCAGCATCAGCGCGTACAGCATCCAATGCGACGCCTTGGCCGCCATCACCTGCCACACCGGCAGATCGGCCGGCAGCGGCGGCGGGCGATGGCGCAGCCGGTTGTACAGGCGCAGCAGCACCAGCAGCAGGATCGCGATGCCCAGTGGACGGTGCAGGTCGATCAGCACGGGGCGCAGATGCAGCGAGGCGACCATGGTCACGCCGATGAACAGCATGGCGATGATCATCAGCGCCATGGACCAGTGCAGTACCCGCGCCAGCAGGTTGAAGTGGCCATTGCCGGTGCTCATCGTGCGGCCTCCTTCGGTTGCTCCACGTTGCCGCTGGCGCGCTCGCGCTCGCGGCGGTTGAACGACTGCGAGTACACGGCCGAGCGTGCGGCCAGGATCGGATCGTCGCTGCCGCGCACGCCGCTGGGCAGGATCAGCGGATCGAAGTTGATCTGTCCGCAGGCGCCTTCTTCCTGCGACTGCATGCGGTCCAGGCTGAGCACGCCGGCCACCACCTGTTCACGCGACTCGGGCCACGCTACCGACGGATCATCGATGGCGTCGCCGGGCTCGGCGGTGCTGACGACCAGGTTCCAGCGCACCGGACCACTGGCCAGGCGCTGCTGCAGTTCCTGGCTGAGGAAATCGACGCTGGCCTGCTTGCGCGTTTCGGCGTCCATTTCCACCACCGGCGCCTGCGGCTGCCAGCGCCAGCGCACCGCGCGCTTCTGGCCCTGCGCGTTGGTGAACCAGAAGCTGTTGACACTGTTGAAGGTGGTGTCGGCCCAGCTGCTGGTCCACGGCGCGGTCTTGGCCCATTGCTGGAAGGCCTGTGCACTGGGGTACTTCGCCAGCACGGCCGCCATCTTCTGCGGGTCGGGCTTGCCGGTGGCCGGGTCGGGAATGGAGGCGCGGGTCTGCTCGAAGAACGCCTCTGCATCGGGAACGGCGAAGAACGGGAAGCTGTTCATCGCCATCCGCCACTCCTGGCCGTCATCGCTGACCATCTGCACCGCCAGGCTGCGCACGCGTGCGGTGTTGTCGGCACCGTAGGGATCGCCGCCGCCGATCGACAGCCGCCCCATCACCGGCACGCGCGGTTGCGAGAACACCCGTGCGCTGGACAGCGTCGGCGCCTGCGCGCTCGGTTCGAACCAGCCGCTCACACAGATGCCCTTGCTGTGCGCACGGCGGAAGCCTGGATGCGCCGGGCCGGTGGCTTCGATGGTGTCGGTGAAGCGCTGCGCGGTCAGGCGGTTGCCGATCCAGCCGGCCAGCCAGGCGAAGGTCAGTGCGACGGCACCCAGGATGAGCGCGATCAGTGCGATCCAGAGCAGCGGCGAATGCCTGCGCGGTGCGCCCGGCGCCTGGCCGGCGCGGGTATAGCGGAAGAGCGACATGGTCGGGTTCCTGCCTTCACGGAGCGTGTGGGTGGTCGACCCGCACATCCTCGCAGAACCCTTCCAGGCCCGGTATTCAAATTTTCGTCAAGTTTGCCGGGGAAGGCGTGCCGACCAAGGTCGGCACCCACCCGATCAGCTGTAGCGCGCCTTCAGCATCGCCCAGGCCGAACGCAGCGCCAGCGCTTCGCCACCGGCCGGACGGCCCGGTCGCTCGCCGTCGTTCCAGGCATAGACGTCCAGATGCGCCCAGCGCTGGCCGTCTTCCAGGAAACGTTCCAGGTACAGCGCGGCAGTGACCGAGCCGGCCATGCGCGAACCGGCATTGGCCAGGTCCGCGATGCCACTGGTCAGATAACGCAGGTAGGGGCGCCACAGCGGCATGCGCCAGACCGGGTCGCGGGTCGCGTCGCCGGCCTGCAGCCACTGCTGGGCCACGCTGTCATCGTTGCTGAACAGTGCCGGCAGGTCCGGGCCCAGCGCGATGCGTGCAGCACCGGTGAGGGTGGCGAAGTCCAGCACCAGGTCGGGTTTCTGCTCGCTGGCGAAGGTCAGCGCGTCGCACAGGATCACGCGGCCTTCGGCGTCGGTGTTGTCGATCTCCACGCTCAGGCCCTTGCGCGTGGCGATGACTTCGCCCGGGCGGAAGGCATCCGGGCCGATCGCGTTTTCCACCGCCGGCACCAGCAGGGTCAGCCGCACCGGCAGCCCGCGGGCCATCACCAGGCCGGCCAGGGCCAGCGCGTGCGCGGCGCCGCCCATGTCCTTCTTCATGTTGCGCATGCCGTCGGCCGGCTTGATGTCCAGGCCACCGGTGTCGAAGCACACGCCCTTGCCGACCAGCACCAGTGCCGGATCGGTGTCCTTGCCCCAGCGCAGCACGACCAGGCGCGGAGCGCGGTGCGAGGCGCGGCCCACGGCATGGATGGCCGGGAAGTTCTGCTTCAGCAGCGCATCGCCGGTGATCGCCTCGACCTCGGCGCCATGCGCGTCGGCCAGCGCACGTGCGGCGTCTTCCAGCTGCTGCGGACCCATGTCCTCGGTCGGGGTGTTGACCCAGTCACGCACGCGCAGGCTGGCGGTGATCAGGTCGGCCGCTTCGCCGGTGGGGGTGGCCACCAGCTGCGCCGGCGCACGGTGGCGCTTGCGGTAGCGGTCGAAGCGGTAGCTGCCCAGGCCCCAGCCGAGCTGCATCAGCGCCTGTTCGGCGGCCGGCAGTTCGCTGGCCAGCTGCCACACGCTGCCTTCCGGCAGGGCGTGCGGAGCGTGCGAGTAGCTGTAGGCGTCGGCGCGATCACCGACGCCGATCACCGCACCGGCCAGGCCGTCGGCACCGGGCAGCAGCGCGGTGCTGAACGCGCCGGCAGTAAAGCCCTGCGATGCCAGCCAGGCCTGGGTGGCGGCCGGCTGGCCGTCCTTCCAGGCCGCGAACTGCTCGCGGTCCAGCACGTACAGCGGCAGCGCTGCGGTGGCGTCAGTGGTGAAACCAGTGATCTCGCTCATGCGTCAGATACTCCGGGGTGCGGCAGCGTCGAGGTTGGCATCCAACCAGTCGGCCAGGCCGGTGAGGGTGTCGAACTGCAGGTCCGGCTGCAGCTGCGGATGGGTCCAGGTGGCGGCTTCACGGTTGATCCAGCATCCGCGCAGGCCTGCGGCGATTGCCCCGGCCACGTCCATCTCGGCATGGTCGCCGACATGCAGCACCTGTACCGGCGCCACACCCAGGCGGTTGCAGGCGGCGTGGAAGATGCTTGCCTCGGGCTTGGCCGCGCCGTGCTCGCGCGCACCCAACTGGAAGGCGAAATGATGGGCCAGGCCGATCCGTTCCAGATCGGCGTTGCCATTGCTCAGCGCCGCCACCGGCACCCGCGCGGCAATCCGCGCCAGTGCCTCGATCGCATCGGGGTAGCACTCCACCTGGTTGCGCGCGGCGTAGAACACTTCATACGCCGGCTCCAGCAGGTCGAGGCTGGCGCCGCTGCCGTGCAGGGCTTCGTGCAGGGTCAGCCGGCGCAGTGCGCTCAGGTCGTGATGGAGGTGCGGATGGGCGTGGTACAGGCGCTCGCGCAGTTCGCGCATGGCCGCCACCGGATACATCGCGGCGGTGGCGGGGCTGTGTTCACGCATCCACTCGTGCAGGACCAGGTCGATGCGGGCGCCGATCGGAGCGAACGGCCACAGCGTGTCGTCAAGGTCGAGGGTGATGGCTTGGACGGGGAAATTCACCCCGCCATTCTACGCCTGCGCGCGCGGGCTTTCATTCCAGCAGGCGCGCCCAGCCCTGCATGCCGTCCAGCCGTGCCAGCACCAGCTTGATGCACACCAGCAGCGGCACTGCCAGCAGCAGCCCGATCATGCCCCAGGCCCAGCCGAACACCATCAGTGCCAGGATCAGCACCAGTGGCGACAGCTTCATGCGCCGCCCCAGCACGATCGGGGTCACCACCTGGCCCTCCACGGTATGCAGGGCCAGGTAGGCGGCCGCCGGCAGCAGCGCCTGCAGCGGGTCGCTGAATTCCACGAAACCCATCAGCAGCATCAGGGCCACGCCGATCAGCGGGCCCACGTAGGGCGCGAAATTCAGCAGCGCCGCCACCGTGCCCCACAGCAGTGCATCCTGCAGGCTGATGCCGAACAGCATCAGGACGCCGGCAAACACCAGCCCGACCAGGGTATTGATCACGCTGATGGTCAGCACGTAGCGCGAGACCTCGCGCTCGATCGAACGCAGGATGTCGCTGGTGAAGCGCTGTTGCTGGCGGTTCGGGAACAGCGCGATCGCCGCGCGCTGCAGGTTCTGCCCGTAGATCATGAAGAACAGGGTCAGCAGCACCACCGCCAGCACCGAGGCGGCCAGCCGTGGTGCACGGGTCAGCATGCGGTACGGGTCGTCGAGCTGGGTGCGGATCACCTGCACCTTGCGGTTGCTGTCACCGCCGGCGACGCGCGCGAAGTTCTCTGCGGCCTGGTTGGCCTGCTGCACCGGCTTGGTCAGGTCCTGTACCTGGCGCGCGACCTTGCGCAGCTGCTGCGGGGCTTCCTGTGCCCACTCCATCGCCGGGCCGATCAGCTGCACCGCCAGCGCACCGGTCACGCCGAGACCGGCGCCGAGCACCAGCAGTGCGCCCAGCGCACGTGGAATCCACAGCTTCTGCAACAGGCGCAGGATCGGGTTGCCGACCAACGCGAAGAACATCGCCAGCAGCACCGGCAGGATGATGTCCTGTGCGGCCCACAGGGTGTAGCCCACCGCCAGCGTGGCCAGCACCACCAGCGACATCGGCCCGCGCGGGCGCGACGGTGGCGGCAGCGGCGCCTCGGGCAGTTCGGGGCCGGCCGCTGACGGGGACAGGAGGGGCTCGCTCATCGACGCATCAACCGGGAAGGGAAGCGCATTATCCGCCGGCCGTGATCGGCGCGGCGGATTCCATCCATCAACGTTCGGACAGTTCAGTGGCCGCTTCGGCCGGACGCGGCTCGCGCAGTTCCGGTTCCGCCGCCGGCTGTGCTACCTGTGCCGGGCGTGCAGCGGATGCCGATGCGGCCGCCTGTGCCTGCTCGCTGGCATCGTCGGCTTCTTCGGCGGCATCGTCGGCGGTGGCTGCGGCCTGCGCCGCCATGGCCGTAGCGAACGCCGCCTGCGCGCTGGCGAACAGGCTCGAGACCGAGCCCACCATCTGCAGCCACCGCGCACCGTTGACCTTCCCCGGCACTTCCAGCTTGCCGGCGATGAAGCCGCCGGCCAGGCCGACCACCACGATGCGCAGCGGCGACCAGCCCTGGCGCCAGACCTGGCTGAGCGTGGACCAGTGGTCCTGGGTCTCGACCAGTCGCACCGTCACCACCTGTTCGCAGCGTTTCACCCGCCGCTGCAGCGCACCGAACTTCATGGCTTGCCCTCCGGCAGCTGCACATCGGCATCCGGGTCATCTTCGCTGGGCTCGTCGAACAGGCCCAGGCGTGACAGCTGGCGCCGGGTGGCGTGCATGCCGGTGTGGTGGAAGAAGTAGGACACCCGCCAGATCGCATAGCCGGTCACGGCCAGGCTCAGCAGCGAGGTGATCAGCAGGGCCTGCAGCCAGCTCAGGCCCCAGCTCTGCAGCAGGGCGATGAGGGTGGCCGCCATCAGCAGCCAGGCCGACGCACCGAACACGATCGCCACGCCGGCCCAGGCCAGTGCACGGCCGAACGCACTGCGTGCCAGCGCGAAGTCGGCCGAAGCCAACCGGCGCAACGAGCGCAGCGAATGCTTGGCCGAATCGGCAGCGGCACGGCCGGCTGCACCGACCTGGCGGATGCTCTCATCCAGCGGCGGGGTGGCCGCCGGATCAGGCGCTTGCGCGTTGTCTTCGCTCACGCTGCGGCTTACTTGTCGCTGCTGCCGCGGGCCAGCTTGGCGATGATCCAGCCGGCGGCGAAGGCGACGCCGAACGAGGCCAGCGGACGTTCGCGGATCAGCTCAGCGGCGCTGTCGATCAGATCCTTGCCCTTGTCCATCAGTGCATCGACCTGTTCCTTGGCGGCGGCACCACCGAACTCGGCGGCGGCCAGGCCGGACAGCGCGCTGTCGGACAGTTCGGCCTTGACGTTGGCCTTGCCGATGCGCAGTTCATCGGTCGCAGCACCGGTTGCGCCCTTGATCGCGCCGCCGGCGGCCGTGGCGGCCTGCTTCAGGTGGGAACCGGCTTCACCCAGGTGTTCCTTCAGGTTCTCGGTATTGGTGGGGCTCATCGAATCACTCCTGTTGCGATGGGGGAACGGGTGTCGGCGGTGCCGACCTGGACTGACAGCAATAGCATTGCCGGGGTATAGGGGGTGTTACGGCGGGGCGATCAGCGCATCACGAGCTGGCCCTGCTGCTGGCCGTTGTTGCGCAGCACGCGCAGTACCAGGGTCGGCGGGCGCTGCTGGAAGTTGGCACGCCAGCTGGCCAGGTCGGCGAATTCACCCACCGTGGCGTCGGTGATGATGTCGCCCTGCTGCAGGCCGTTGCTGGCCGCGCGACTGCCGCGCTTGACCTCGCTGACCAGTACGCCGCCAACGCCCGACTGGCGCAGCGATTCGGGCAGGTCGACGAAGGTGGCGCCGCCCAGGCGTGGGTCCAGGCTGTCGCCGGTCACTGCACGTGCCTGCTCCTTCAGCGTCGCCTTGATCTGCAACGGCTTGCCTTCGCGGCGCACGTCCAGCGTCAGCGGGCTGCCGACCGCGGCCAGGCCTTCCACGTTGTGCAGCGCCTCGGCGCTGTCCACGCGCTGGCCATTGGCTGAGACCACCACGTCGCCTGGTTTCAGGCCAGCGGTCGCGGCGGCCGAACCGGCCAGCACGCGGGTGATCAGCGCGCCGCGGCTTTCGCCCAGGCCCAGGCCCTGCGCGATCTGCGCGGTCAGGTTCTGGCTCTCCACGCCCAGCGTGCCGCGCACCACCACGCCATGCTTGACCAGCTGGTCGACCACGCTGCGCGCCAGGTTGGAGGGAATCGCCAGGCCCAGGCCGATATTGCCGGCCATGCTGCCCTGCGGATTGAAGCTGGCGGTATTGATGCCGACCAGCTGGCCCTGCAGGTCGACCAGCGCGCCGCCGGAGTTGCCCGGATTGATCGACGCATCGGTCTGGATGAAGTTCTGGTAGCCCAGGCCGCGGATGCCGCTGCGGCCCACAGCCGAGACGATGCCGGAGGTAACCGTCTGGCTGAAGCCGAACGGATTGCCGATGGCCACCACGAAGTCGCCCACTCGCAGCTGGTCGCTGTTGCCCAGTTTGATGTCGGTCAGGTTCTGCGCCGGGATGCGGATCAGCGCGATGTCGGTATCGCGGTCCGAACCGAGGAATTCGGCCTTGACCGTGCGCCCGTCGGCCAGCGTCACCTGCACGTCATCGGCATTGTCGATGACGTGGTGGTTGGTCAGCACCAAGCCTTCCTTGGCGTCGATGATCACGCCCGAGCCCAGCGATTCATTGATGCGTTCCTGCGGGATGTCCGGGAACAGGCGGCGGAAGAACGGGTCGTTGAAGAACGGGTTGCGTACGCGCACCACCTGCTTGGTGTTGACGCTGACCACTGCCGGCATCGCCTTTTCCAGCATTGGCGCCAGCGAGGGCACCGCCTGTCCGGCCACCGAGGCCGGCAATGCCGCGGTGGTCGGCAACACCGCCGGCAGCGGTGCGGCATCGGCGCGGTTGTCCAGGTGTGCATTGAGGCCGGTGGCAACGAAGCCACCGAAGGCAGCGGCGATTGCGAGCGTGAGCAGGGTGGGGAGCGGTCGCATGGGCGTCGGTTCGCAGGCGTGGGTGGGGGCGGTTCGGCCCTACGGTAAAACAAGCTGAATGAGTGTGTCGCGATCTGGATAAATGCGCCATGAAAACCGCGTGCCCGGCAGGCGGATCCGAATGCCGGCGGCGAGGCCAAAGCGACCGTCATGGCAGCGATGCGTGCACTGCCGAAGGTGGCCGACCGCGAGCTGGACACAGACGGATACCTGCGCAGTTCCGCGCAACCGAGTGCCGCAATGCGCCACAACCTGCGCGGATCAGCGCATCGGTGCCGGCCACTGCGGTGCTGCCCATCCTGCGTGTGGCGCGTGTGGCGCAGTCCTTAAAAAAAGGGGTTTGCTGCAAAGCAGTCGTGCTGGCGACCGTGCCTGGCTACACCATTGCCGTCGCAGCAGATGCGATTGTCGGCGTGTGCCCCGTTCCACGATCGTCAATGTCGGTATAGCATCGCCCCGTTTTGATACTAAAGGCCCCCAGGAGGGCAACATGAGCAACGGTAATGGTAATGGTGTGTCGGTCGTGACCGACGCCGTCGAGAACGTCAAAGAAGCCGCCACCAATGTTGGCGAGACCATCGCCCACGCCGCCGAAGACGCCGTGAAGTCGGTCAAGAAGACCGTCAAGCGCGCCACCAAGGCTGCCGGTACCCGCGTTGCCAAGGCCAAGAAGGCCGTGGCCAAGGTCGAGAAGACCGTTGCCAAGAAGGCCGAGAAGGCTGCCAAGTCGGTCGGCAAGACCGTTGCCAAGGCCAAGCAGAAGCTGGAAGCCGCCAAGAAGAACGCCAAGGCCGAAGCCGCTGCCCTGAAGAAGGAAGTGGCCAAGAAGAAGGCCGCTGCGGGCAAGGCTGTGACCAAGAAGGCCGCCGCTGCCAAGAAGACCACCAAGGCCGCCACCAAGGCTGCCGGCAAGAAGGTCGCCACCGTGAAGAAGGCCGCCACCAAGAAGGCTGCCGTGGCCAAGAAGACTGTTGCCAAGAAGGCCGCGGCCGCCAAGAAGGTGGTCGGCAAGAAGGTCGCCACCGCCAAGAAGGCTGTGGCCAAGAAGACCGTCGCCGCCAAGAAGGTCGCCGGCAAGAAGGCCGTGGCTGCGAAGAAGGTTGTCGGCAAGAAGGTTGCCGCCACCAAGAAGGTCGCCACCAAGAAGACCGCTGCGGCCAAGAAGGTTGTCGGCAAGAAGGCGGCCGTTGCCAAGAAGGCCGTCGGCAAGAAGACCGCTGCGTCCAAGAAGGTCGTCGGCAAGAAGACCGCCGTCGCCAAGAAGGCGGTTGGCAAGAAGGTTGCCGCCACCCGCAAGACGGTCGCCAGGAAGGCTGCACCGCTGAAGAAGGTCGCCGCCAAGAAGGCTCCGGCCAAGAAGGCCGTGCGCAAGGTCGCCAAGCGCAAGTAATCGCGCCGTGACCGAAGGCCCTGCCACCCTCCGGGTGGTGGGGCCTTTCGCGTTTCTGGGACATGGCCTGGGGCAAGATGCAGGCTCTTCCCGCCGGAGTGCCGAGCATGCGCGGTATCGACTTCAGTTCCTGGCAGGGCGTGCTGTCCACCTTGGCCGGCCTGGTCCTGATCACCCTGCTCGGCGTGGGCATCCGCCTGCTGGTGATGCAGACCCTGCAGCAGCGTCGCGAGCGCGAGAACCGGCAGATCAATGAGCGGCTGCGCACGCTGATGGCCGCCTACAAGACCCTGGGCGGTTCGTTCACCGGCGAACTGGGGGTGGACCCCAGCCATCGCCGCGACCTGCGCCAGCGCGAAGATGCCGAAGGCATCGCCGAACCGCGTTCGGACCGCGCCCGCCGCATCCGCGATGCGGTCGAGGCGGCACTGTCGGACATCCTGCTGCTGGGCACCGACGAACAGGTGCGGCTGGCCGCGCGCGCCGCCAACGAACTGGCACAGGGTCGGCCGGTGCACACCCACGACCTGGTGGTATCGCTGCGTGACTTCGTGCGCGAAGCGCTGGACCTGGCGCCGATCCCGGCCGGCCTGCAGATTCCACCGCAGGGCCCGACCCGGCCCGGCGCCAGCGGCGGCGGCAAGGGCCGCAACGACGGCGATGCGAAGGGCGGTCGTTCGGGTGGAGGCGGTGGTGGCGGCGGCGGAATGGGGGCCGGCATGGGCCTGGGTGCCGGCGCCGCACTGGGCGCCGGCCATGCCGCTGCCAGCGATGACACGGACGCGCGCTGAGCGCGCCCACACCCTTCAGGGCGTAAGTTCGTAGATCGGCACGAAGCCGCCGAAGATCATCCGCGCGCCGTCGAACGGCATCGGATTCTTCGACGGGTCCAGCCGCGGATCTTCCATCATCTTCTGCATGCCGGCGTCGCGGGTCACCTTGTCCGGCCATTCGATCCAGGAAAACACCACCGTCTCATCCGGCGTGGCCTTCACTGCGCCGAAGAAGTCGGTGGTCTTGCCGCGTGGCACGTCGTCACCCCAGCACTCGACCACGCGCAGGGCACCGTATTCGATGAACACCACGTCGCCGCTGCGCGCGTGGGCGAGGAACTTCTCCTTGTTGGCGGTGGGCACCGCCATGACGAAACCATCGATGTAGCTCATTGCCTGCCTCCGGATGGACCGCGCCGCATGCACGGCCTTCAAGTACCCGACGAACCAGGGCGGCGTGGATCGACACCCTGGCGATGCCTGTTCAGCCCGGGCCACCGGGCAGCGGCGCCAGCATCGTATCCGGCGGCTGCCGGCCGGCCAGGTGGCGCACGAAGTAGTCCCACATGCGGTGCGTGTAGGTAGCGTCGTTGCGGAACAACTCATGGTCCTGGCGGGCCAGGTACAGCAGGTCATACTCGCGCTGGGCCTTGTTGAGGGCGGCGGCCAGCTGCAGGGTCAGCGCTGGTGGCGCGTTCTCGTCCAGTTCGCCATAGACCAGCAGCAGATGCCCGCGCAGGTTGCCGGCCAGCGCGGCATTGTCGAGTCCGGCAAACGGCGCTGGCACGCCGTCGGCAGTGGACGTGGCCGGCTGCACGCCGCCGAACAGCCGGTCCATGCCGTGCAGGGCCCCACCGTACATGCCCTGGAAATTGTGGCTGCCGGCCGAGGCCACGCCCACCTTGTAGAACGCCGGGTAGCGCAGCACGGCGCGCGCCGCGCTGTAGCCACCGAACGAATGCCCATAGATGCCGACCCGCTGCAGGTCGATGCCCGGGTAGCGTTCGCCCAGCTGGCGCAGCGCCGCCACATGGTCATCCAGCTGCACATCGGCGGCGCGCAGGAAGCTGCTGTCATGGAACGCCTTGTCGCGCCCACCGGTGCCGCGCGCATCGATGCTGACCACCACGAAGCCGAGTTCGGCCAGGCTGGCCCGTGACACCGGATTCAATGCGGACACCGCTTCGGCGTAGGTCACCGGCGCATTGCTGATGAAGGCGCCGCCGTACATCGCGTCGATCACCGGGAAGCTGCCATCATCGCGATAGTCACGGGGCAGGTAGACGGTGGCGAAGATCGGCGTGCGCCCATCGGCGGCCAGCAGCCGCTCGCGCCGTGGTGCGCGCCAGCCTGCCGCAACGATCGCGCTGTCATCGGCTGTTTCCAGCACCATCACTTCACGGCCGTCATCGCTGGCCCGCAGCACGGTGCGTGGTGGCTGGTCGAGACGGGAAACCGTATCCACCAGATAGCCACCGCCAGGCGACAGCGCCTGCGGCGCGCGTCCGCCGAACAGCGCGCCGGTGCCGGCATCGGCCAGGTGGTCGTTGCCATCGGCGGCCAGGCGGTGGATCGGCCCGCCCTGCAGCGATACCCGGTACAGGCCGCGCACGTAAGGGTCGCCACCGTCCACGCCGCCGGCACTGAAGTAGGCCCAACCGCCTGCGCCGTCCACGCCCAGCAGGTCGCGTACCACCCAGGGGCCACGGGTCAGCTGGGCCAGCACCTTGCCGTCGGACAGGCGCACCCGGTACAGGTGGCCGCGGCCGTCGCGCTGCGAGAACCACACGGCGGTGTCCTGCCCGGGCAGGATCGCCACGGCCGGTCGGTTGTACGAGTACACGTTGAGCTGCAGGCGGGTGTCGCTGGCTTCCTCCAGTACGGTGCGCACTGCACCGCTGCCGGCTTCGATCTCCACCAGGCGCAGGCGCCGTGGCGTCCCGAAGTGCGCGATCACCGCGTACAACCGGCCGCCCTCCCAGCCCAGCACGCCGGCTTCGCTGAGCGTGTTCCAGCCCTCGGGCAGCGCGATGTCGTGCTGTTGGCCGCTGCGGGTATCCACCACGTACAGGCTGTCGCGCACCTGCTGCGCATCACCCAGCACGCCCAGCTTCACCGCATGCACGCGCGGGCGCGCGCTGTCGACGGGCGTGCTTTCCAGATAGGGATAGTCCAGCAGGGCACGCTCCTCATAGCGGATGCCGGCCACGTAGCGTCCATCCGGTGACCAGCCGACCGCGAACGGCCGCATCGGCATCCGGCCCTGCCGGCGCGGAATGCCACGCAGGGCGAAGTCCGGCAGCACGCCATAGCCATGGCCGGGTTCACCGCCAGCCGTCAGCGCGCGTGCCACGGTTCCAGGCGAATGCAGCCATAGATCGTGGTCGCGCACCTGCAGCCATGCATCGCCAACGGGCGAAGGCAGTGCGTCGGCCGGCGGCAACGGATCCTGCGCGCGCGCGCATTGCCAGCGTGGCCACTGGCAATCGATCGGCACCTCACCGTTGAAACGCAGGCGCAGGCCAGCGTCCACCGCCTGCACGCTGGCCAGGCGCAGGTATGGCCCGTTGGCAGCGAAGGGGGCCACCGCCGTGTCCAGCGCGGCGGGCTCGAACAGGATCTGGCGACGGGCCGTTTCCGGATCGACCAGCACGGCCTGGCGCCGGCCCTGCGCGTCTTCGCGCTCGTACCAGAAGCGCCCGTCGGGCAGCCAGTTCGGCAGCACCGACGCATTGCGCAGTGCACCGCGCAGATGACTGTCGTGCACGCGTTCGGCGCGTTGGTAGTCGCTGGCCTGCAGCGCATGTGCAGGCGTGGAAGAAAACAGCGCAGCGCTGGCCAGGAAGGTCGCGCGGACCATCCTCTGAAGCGGGTCGGGCAGGTGCAAGGCAACCTCCTGTTGCAATCGTCGAGGGATCACAAATGCACGCGCGGCGCGCGCGTATGCCAGAGAGAGCCTGAATCAAGGCAAAAAATTCAGCAATGCGAAGACCGCTGTTTTCAGGGAGCGTTGTGGCGAATAACGGAGAATTTACATTCCCGATGCGATGGCGCCCTGGCGCTGCTGCACACCATAAGAAAGTAAAGGTGTACCCCCATGAAGAATTCGCTGATTGCTCTGGCCCTGGCCGCTGCCCTGCCGTTCACCGCTTCGGCCGCTGAGAACCTGTCCTACAACTACGCCGAAGCCAACTACGCCAAGATCGACAACGATGCGTTCAAGTCCGACGGTTGGGGCGTGAAGGGTTCCTACGGCTTCCTGCCGAACTTCCACGCCTTCGGTGAGTACAGCCGCCAGGAGTTCGACCACACCAACATCAAGCTGGACCAGTGGAAGATCGGTGCCGGCTACAACGTTGAAATCGCTCCGTCGACCGACTTCGTTGCCCGCGTTGCCTACCAGAAGCTCGACCAGAAGCACGGTCTGGACTTCAACGGCTACAGCGCTGAAGCCGGTGTCCGCACTGCCTTCGGCGCCCACGCCGAAGTCTACGGCCTGGTCGGCTACGAAGATTACGCCAAGAAGCACGGCGTCAATCCGGATGGCCAGTGGTACGGCCGCCTGGGTGGTCAGGTCAAGCTGAACCAGAACTGGGGCCTGAACGGCGAGCTGAAGATGAACCGTCACGGCGACAAGGAATACACCGTCGGCCCGCGCTTCAGCTGGTAATAGCTGCCCCGGCGCGATCGCGCGCTGGAAAAGCTTCGACAGGCCCGGCTTCTGCCGGGCCTGTTGCGTTTGCGAAGGCGCAAAACCGAATGCCATCTGACTGATGGGTCAGGCAGGCCTGGCATTGCAAGGAATTGGATTCCGCCGCTGCGGTCTCCGTTCTACCGTGGCTGTCCCATGTTGCTGGACATGCCCCCCCATGCCGCCCGCACTTCCACCCCTGCTTCCCGACCGGCCCCAACGCCTGGCATTGCTGGACCCGCATCCGGTATTGCGATTGGGCGTGGAAGTGCTGTTGCGACAGCAGAGTGGCGTGCAGGTCCGGGTGAGCCTGTCCAGCGAGGCGCATCTGCTGCAGCTGCTGGAGCGCAGCCCGACCTGTGTGGACCTGCTGCTGATCGACGCGCTGCCGATGGGCGATCTGGGCGATGGATTGGCCCTGCTGCGCCGCTTGTCGCAACGCTGGCCGGCGCTGCCGGTGCTGGTGTTGTCGGCACACTGCAACGCCAGCACGGTGACCACCAGCATGCGTGCCGGCGCGCGTGGCTTCCTGTCCAAGTCGACCGCGCCGGATGTGTTGTTGCACGCGATCGACGTGGTGGCCCGCGGAGGATGCTTCGTGCCACCGGAGCTGCGTGCGGAACTGAACGCATCGCGGGCGCGCAGCACGCCGGCGCCGGTGCTGGCGCCGTTGAGCCGTCGCGAGCGCGAAGTGCTTGGCCTGGTGCTCAAAGGGGTCAGCACCGGCGAGATGGCGCTGCAATCGGGACGTTCGGCCAGCACGATCAGCTCGCAGAAAACCTCGGCCTACCGCAAGCTCGGCATCCGCGGCGACGGTGACCTGTTCCGCTTCCGCCACCTGCTCGATTGCGGATGAGAGGGCTTATTCGCCCTGGTACTGCTTCTCTTCCACCAGCACCGAACCGGCCACGCGGTTGATTTCGTTCTTCACCTGCACGCGTTCGCCGTTGGTGCCATAGACGCCACGCGCCAGCTGGATGAACGCATCGTCGAACACCTGGGCCGCTTCCTTGTCGCGCAGCTGGTCCTGGATGTCCCACATGCGCTCGTTGATCACCTTCAGCTGCTGCTTCAGCGCGGCCAGCTCCGGCTGCGCCTGCAGCAGCTGCTGCAGCAGCGGCAACAGGCCATCCAGCTCGGTATGGATGTTGGCCAGCTTGGCGGCATCGTCGATGCGCTCGACCTTGATCTCGAGAATGGTGATCTTGTCGATCAGCTCGCCGATCGATACCGGGGTCAGGATGGCGTCCACGTGGTTGGTTCCTGGAAACAGGCCAGCATGATAACGCGCCCATGCCGATGCGCCGCCCCTCCACGGGATTTACGCCGAATTTGCGCTGCGGGCCGGGCAACGCCCTCGATCCGTTACGGCCCGGCCCTCGACACTGCCGTCCCGGCGGCAGGACCGCCTTCGACGAGGAAAACAGTGCAGTGAACAGCAAG
Source organism: Stenotrophomonas maltophilia group sp. Smal17 (assembly GCF_030237045.1). Taxonomy (NCBI): domain Bacteria; kingdom Pseudomonadati; phylum Pseudomonadota; class Gammaproteobacteria; order Lysobacterales; family Lysobacteraceae; genus Stenotrophomonas; species Stenotrophomonas maltophilia group sp. Smal17. The sequence goes on along the minus strand of NZ_JASJSU010000015.1, from coordinate 11,245 downwards.
GGGATGATGGCGGCCATGGTGGCCGCCCTGGCAGGGCTGCTCGCAATCGGCAGTGCGCAGGCCCAGGTACAGGTCAGTGGCAGCGCGGCGTTGACCAGCGACTACGTGTGGCGTGGCAGCTCGCAGAGCGACGGTGACCCGGCGGTGCAGGCCGGTGCGAAAGCAGCCATCGCATCGGGCTGGTACGCCAGCGTGTGGGGCTCGAACGTTTCGTTCAAGCCGGACAATGGCGCGCGCAGCGAGTTCGACCTGGTGGCGGGCTGGTCCGGCACGCTCGCGCCGGACTGGGCGCTGGATGCCAACCTGACCCGCTATGTGTACCCGGGCACCGGTCGCGCGCTGGACTGGACCGAACTCAATACCACGCTGACCTGGAAGCAGCGCGCCTGGCTGCAGGTCGCACACTCCAACGACGCGCTGGCCGGCGGCCATCGCGGCACCTATGCCCAGCTGGGTGTACGGGTGCCGCTGCACGAGCGGGTCCGCCTGGAAGCGGCGGTGGGCCAGTACTGGCTGGCCACCGCGCAGGGGCCGGATTACCTGCATGGCCAGCTCAGTGCGGTTGCCACGCTGGCGCCGGCATGGGAACTGCGCGCCACCGTGCACGACACCGACAGTGCGGCCAAGCGCCTGTTCCCGGGCAATGCCGGTGGACGCTGGGAGCTGGCGCTGCAGGGCAGCTTCTAGTTCGACGCCGCAGCCTGGCGCGCGCGCAGCGCGCCGGGCAGCCACAGCAGCAGGGCCAGCACCGCCACCGCGGCACCAGCCACACAGACACCGGTCCAGCCGAAGCGCTGGTAGACCTGCGCCGACAGCAGCGAGCCCAGCGAACCGCCGATGAAGTAGCCGGTCATGTAGCCGGCATTGAGCCGGTTGCGTGCAGCAGGCTGCAATGCATAGATCAGGTTCTGGTTGCTGACGTGCAGCAGCTGCGCGGCCAGGTCCAGCACCACCACGCCCACCAGCAGCGCCAGCAGCGAATGTGCAGACAGCCCCAGCGGCAGCCATGACAGCAGCAACAGCACCAGTGCGATGGCGGTGGCGCGGCCGGTCTGCCCGCGATCGGACATGCGCCCGGCCAGGCCTGCGGCCAGCGTACCGGCGGCACCGACCAGTCCGAACAGGCCGATGGTGGCATCGCTGTACTCATACGGCGGTTGTGCCAGCAGGAAGGCGAGCGGGGTCCAGAAGATCGCGAACATGGCGAAGCTGCAGGCACCGAGCAGGGTGCGCTGGCGAAGCACCGGTTCCTGCACGAACAGCACGCCGATCGAGCGCAGCAGCGCGAAGTAACCCAGGCCGGCGCTGTGGTGGAAACGCGGCAGCCCGCGCTGCAGCGCCAGTGCGGTCAGCACCAGCGTACCGGCGGCGATCGCATACACCAGGCGCCAGTCGCCCAGGCTGGAAAGCAGGCCGGCCACGGTGCGTGCCAGCAGGATGCCCAGCAACAGGCCACTCATCAGCGTGCCGACCACCCTGCCCCGATGCTCCGGCGCGGCCAGCGTGGCGGCGAACGGCACCAGCACCTGCGCCACCACCGAGAACAGGCCGGTGATCGCGGTGCCCACCAGCAGCCAGGTCAGCGACGGCGCACAGGCGCTGATCACCAGGCCGCCGGCCGACAGCAGGCTCATCACCACGATCAGGCGGCGGCGTTCGAACAGGTCTCCCAGCGGCACCAGCAGGATCAGCCCGGCGGCATAACTCAGCTGCGCAGCGGTGACCACCATGCCGACCTGGCCGAACGGCACGCCGAAGGCATCGGCGATGGTGTGCAGCAGCGGCTGCGCGTAGTAGTTGCTGGCCACCGCGACACCGGTGGCGACCGACATCAACAGCACCTGCCAGCGATGCAGTGGGGGGAGAGTGGGGCTCACGCGATGTTCCAGAAAGCGGGGTGCACAGTGTCCGCCTGCTGCAGTCATGATGGAAATGAATCATCATCATCCCTGTCATCTGGAATTGAGATGGTTGCGTGAATCTCAAGCAGCTCGAATTCGCCGTGGCCCTGGCCGAGGAGGGCAACTTCACCCGTGCCGCCGAGCGCTGCCACGTGGTGCAGTCCGCGCTCAGCCACCAGATTGCCTACCTGGAGCAGGAACTGGGCACGCCGCTGTTCGAGCGCCTGCCTCGCCAGGTACGCCCGACCGCCGCGGGTGAGGCGCTGCTGGTGCACGCGCGCCAGGTGCTGGCCAGCCTGCGCCACCTGCGCGCCGACGTGGCCGCCGTCAGCGGTGAAGTACGCGGGCTGCTGGCGATCGGTCAGATTTCGTCGCTCACCGACATCGACGTGGTGGCGATGCTGGCCGCCTTCCAGCAGGCGCACCCGCAGGTGGAGTTCCAGCTGCGGGTAGAGAAAAGTGAAGTGCTGATCGCGCAGGTACAGTCGCGCGAGCTGGATGTGGCACTGGTCGGGCTGGCGCCGTCGGCGGCGCTGGACGGCGTCTGCCACCGCATGCTGCAGGAGGAGGATCTGGTGGCGGTGCTGGCGCCGTCGCACCGGTTGGCCAGGCGCAAGCGGCTGCCCCTGGCCGAACTGCAGGATGAGGCACTGGTCGACTTCCCGCGCGGTACCGGCGCGCGCCGGCAGACCGATGATGCGTTCGCTGCTGCGGGACTGCCGCACACGGTGCGCTTCGAGGTCAACCTGATGGAACTGGTCGAGCGTTTCGTCCGCCACGGGTTGGCGGTCGGCATCGTGCCGGCGTTGATCGCCGACGGTTTCGAGGGCGTGGTGCAGATTCCGCTGCAACCCACCCCGACCCGCCGCGTGCATCTGGTCTGGCAGCGGGTGCCGACGCCGGCGGCGCGCGCGTTCGTCGAGGCCGTGCTCAGCCGCGCAGGCGCAGGCTCAGGCCCTTGAGGAAATTGCGCAGCATCTGGTCCAGGCAGCGCCGGTAGTTGGCATGGCCGGGCTGGCGGAACAGTGCGCCGACTTCCGACTTGGATGCCTTGAAACCGGCGCTGGCGAAGATCTCCATCAGGTCCACGTCACGCAGCTGGAAGGCCACCCGCAGCTTCTTCAGCACCAGGTTGTTGTCGATGCGGGTTTCCACCGCACGCTGCGGCTGGCTCTCGTCGCGGCCGCGCAGGTGCACGATCAGGCCATCGAGGAAGTGCGCCAGCGCGCTGTCGCTCATTGCTTCGAAGCCGGCTTCGTCCTCGCGGCGCAACCAGGCCTTGACCTGCTCGGTATCCACGGCGAACGCCGGATCGGCCATCTGGCACAGGGTCACCACGTGGTGGTCGCCCAGGTCCAGGGAGTAGCGCACGCTGCGCAGGACATCGTTGTTGATCATGGCGCAATTGTACCGGTCACCCCGACAGGTGGGGCCGGATCTGGCCGATCCGGCAACGCAAGCCCCGGCCGACGGTGCCAGAATGGGGGTCTGGTTCCCCACGGAGTTGCCTGCATGACCCGCACCGTCCTGATTACCGGCGCCACCTCCGGCTTCGGCGCCGCCGCCGTCCACCGCTTCGCGCAGGCTGGCTGGAAGGTGATCGCCACCGGCCGTCGCAGCGAGCGCCTGCAGCCGCTGGTCGAGCGCTATGGCAAGGACGTGGTGCATGCCGCCGCCTTCGACATCCGCGATCCGGTGGCGATGGAAGCGGCCCTGCTGGCGTTGCCGCCCGCGTTCGGCGAGATCGATCTGCTGGTCAACAACGCCGGCCTGGCGCAGGGCACCGCGCCGGCGCAGGGCGCCAAGCTGTCGGACTGGACCACGATGATCGACACCAACATCACCGCACTGGTGACCCTGACCCATCGCCTGCTGCCGCAGCTGGTGGAGCGCAAGGGCGCGATCATCAACATCTCGTCGGTGGCCGGCGTCTATCCGTATCCCGGTGGCAATGCCTACGGCGGTACCAAGGCCTTCGTCAGCCAGTTCTCGCTGGGCCTGCGTTCGGACCTGCACGGCACCGGCGTGCGGGTGACTACGATCGAACCGGGCATGGCCGAAACCGAGTTCACCGTGGTGCGTACCCATGGCGACCAGAACGCGTCGGACAAGCTGTACAGCGGCGCCAACCCGATGACCGCCGAGGACATCGCCGAACAGATCTTCTGGGTGGCCACGCTGCCGCCGCACCTGAACATCAATCGCCTGGAACTGATGCCGGTCAGCCAGTCGTTCGCCGGCTTCCAGGTGGCCCGCGAAGGCTGAAGCCCTTGTAGAGTCGAGCTTGCTCGACTGCTCATCTGTTGTTGAACGGCAGTCGAGCACGGCTCGACTCTACGGGAGCAAAAAAAAAGCCGGGCAATGCCCGGCTTTTTCCGTTCAGGCGAGAAGGCTCATTGTGCCTTGATCGCCATCGCCTGCAGACCGGTGCCATCCAGCTTCTGCTTGGCCTCGGACAGCTCGCCGGCGCTGCCATACGGCCCCATGCGCACGCGGTACACGGTCTTGCCGTTGATCTGCGCCGACTCCACGCGTGCGGCCAGGCCCATCATCGCCAGCTTGGCCTTGGTGGCTTCGGCATCGCCGGAAGCACCGAACGCGCCGGCCTGCAGGATGTAGCGGGCATTGTCCACGGCGGCCGGTGCGGCAGCGGCCGGAGTGCTGGCTGCTGCCGGTGCGGTTTCCGCGCGCGCGGCCGGCGTGGCAGCGGCGGTGCTGGTCGATGCCGGCGGCGTGCTGGCCGGCGGCGTTGCCGTAGCCGGACGCTCGCTCAGCGGAGCCGGCAGCGGACGGTTGGTGGCCGTCACCTGCGCGGTGCTGGCGACGCTGGTGGTCGTTGCCGGTGCAGCTGCGGTGGCCGCAGCCGGCGGTACCGGCTTGCCTTCCAGTGCGGCCTGCGCGCGCTGCGCCTCGGCCTTGGCCCGGCGCTGGTCTTCGGCGCGCGCGCTGGCGGCCAGTTCGGCGTCGGACATTTCAACTTCCTTGCCCGGCAGCAGGGTGTAGAAGTCGTACTGGGTGGCGGCCGGTTTTTCCGCTTCGGCCGGCTTCGGCGTCGCGGGCTGCGCGGCCGGCTGGGTACCGACATCGCTGTCGGCATCGGCGACCGGGGCCGGCTGCGCGTTCGGGTTCGGCTGTGGGCCGGCGCGAAGGAAACCATCGCCTTCGCCCTTGAACAGGTTCGGCGCCGCCAGGAACACCACTGCAGCAATGGCCACACCGGCGACCAGCCACACCCATCCGGGTGTGCCCTGGCTGCCGCTGTTGCGTCGTGCCTGGCTTTTGCCGCGTCGTGCTGCCATGAGTACTGCGTCTCCTGATGCTTACATTTTTTCCGGGGCGCTGACGCCCAGGAGGTCGAGGCCGTTGGCCAGCACCTGGCGTGCCGCGCAGGCCAGGGTCAGCTTGGCATTGCGATCGGCGGCGTCATCCACCAGTACCGGCGTCCCGTGATACCACGTGTGGAACGCATGCGCCAATTCACGCAGGTACTGCGCTACCAGATGCGGTTCCAGCGCCACGCCGGCCGCTTCCACCACTTCCGGATACCGCGAGATCTCGTTCATCAGCAGCAGCGAGGCGTCGTCGACCAGGCGGCCGAGATTGGCCAGGCCGTTGCCCTGCTCGTACACCAGGCCCTTTTCCTGCGCCTGGCGCAGCAGGCTGCAGACGCGGGCATGCGCGTACTGCACGTAGAACACCGGGTTGTCGTTGCTCTGCTGGCGGGCCAGGTCGATGTCGAAGGTGAGCTGCGAATCGGGCTTGCGCGCGATCAGGAACCAGCGGGTCGCGTCGCGGCCGGCTTCTTCGATCAGGTCGCGCAGGGTGAAGTAGCTGCCGGCACGCTTGGACAGCTTCACTTCCTCGCCGCCGCGCATCACGGTGACCATCTGGTGCAGCACGTATTCCGGCCAGCCCTGCGGGATGCCCACTTCCATCGCCTGCAGGCCGGCGCGCACGCGCGCCAGCGAGCCGTGGTGGTCGGCGCCCAGTTCGGTGATCGCGCGCTCGTAGCCGCGCTGCCACTTGGACAGGTGGTAGGCCACGTCCGGCACGAAGTAGGTGAAGGTGCCGTCGGACTTGCGCATCACGCGGTCCTTGTCGTCACCGAAGTCGGTGCTGCGCAGCCACAGCGCGCCGCCTTCCTCATAGGTGTGGCCGGAGGCCTGCAGCTTGGCCACCGCTTCGGCTACCTTGCCGTCGGCATACAGCGAGCTTTCCAGGAAGTAGATGTCGAAGTCGACGCCGAACGCGGCCAGGTCCAGGTTCTGCTCGTTGCGCAGGTAGGCCACGGCAAAGCGGCGGATCGCCTGCATGTCATCCGGGTCCTTGGCGCCGACCACGGTGCTGCCTTCCAGATCGACGCTGGCGCCGGCCATGTAGGCGCGGGCCACGTCGGCGATGTATTCACCGCGATAGCCACCTTCCGGCCAGCCGTCCTGGTCCGGCGCGATGCCCTTGATCCGGGCCTGGGTGGACAGCGCCAGGTTCTCGATCTGCACGCCGGCATCGTTGTAGTAGAACTCGCGCTTGGCGTTCCAGCCATTGGCATCGAGCACGCGGGCCACGCAGTCGCCGATCGCTGCGGCGCGGCCGTGGCCGACGTGCAGCGGGCCGGTCGGGTTGGCCGACACGTACTCCACGCCTACCGTGCGGCCATTGCCGGACAGGTTGCGGCCGTAGTCATGGCCTTCCTTGATCACCGACGCGGCTTCGCGCTGGTACGCGGCCGGGGCCAGGTGGAAGTTGATGAAGCCAGGGCCGGCGATCTCGACCTTGCTCACGTCCTCGCTGCGCGGCAGCGCCTCGACCAGCGCCTGTGCCAGTGCGCGCGGATTGCTGCGCGCGGCCTTGGCCAGCAGCATGGCGGCGTTGGTGGCGAAGTCGCCGTGGTCGCGGGTCTTCGGGCGCTCGACCACGAAGTCCGGCGGCAGGGAGTCGGCGGGCAGGGTGCCATTGGCGCGCAAGGCTTCGATGCCTTGGCTGATCAGGGCGCGGAGGAGATTTTTCACGAGGCCTGCTGTGAGAATGAGCGGCGGAATCGCCCATTTTAGCGCAGATACCAGTGACCACGCTGACCAGGACATGCCTGCGGGGCCGGCCGGTGGCGCCGGGCGGGCGTGCGCTCAGCCGAACAAGCGGGGCTGGGGCGGGGACAGCAGGCCTCGTTCAGCAAACGAAACGGGGCGGCCCTCGCCCACTACGAAGTGGTCCAGCAGGCGTACGTCCACCAGCGCCAGCGCCTGCTGCAGCTCATCGGTGATACGGGTGTCGGCCCCGGAGGGCTCAGGATCGCCCGAGGGATGGTTGTGGCTCAGGATCACCGCCGCCGCGTTGTGCAGCAGGGCACGCCGCACCACTTCACGCGGGTAGACCGGGGCGGCGTTGATGGTGCCGTGGAACAGTTCCTCGCAGGCGATCAGGCGGTGGCGATTGTCCAGGAACAGGGCCATGAAGATCTCGCGGGCCTGGCCGCGCAGGCGGTGCTGCAGGTAGCGGCCGACCGCGGCGGGGTTGTTGCCGACCGCCTCGCCGTGCTCCAGCTCGGCGGCAAGGTAGCGGTGGGCCAGCTCCAGCCCGGCTGCCAGCGTGCAGCTGCGCGCCGGGCCAAGCCCGGGCAGGCGGGCCAACTCGCGGGCGGGGCGGGCGAGCAGCGTCCGCAACGGACCCTGCGCCTGCAGCAGGTCACGCGCGGTCTGCACGGCATCGCGGCCACCGAATCCGGAGCCGAGGAACAGTGCCAGCAGTTCGGCATCGGAAAGTGCCGCAGGCCCGCGGGCGATCAGCTTCTCGCGGGGACGTTCCTGTTCGGGCCAGTCGTGGATGGGCATGCGCGCATCATCGCGGGCCCAGCCGCCGGCTCCCATCAGGACACGCCGCGGCCCCGGGTCGGTCGATGCCTCACTCGCGCCGGGTCTTCAGGTAGTCGAACAGCTCCTGGTTGTTCTGCAGGCCCAGCTTGCGCTTGGCTTCGGCCTTCTGCCGGCTGATCGTCTTCGGGCTGCGCCCGCAACGCTCGGCGACGGCGTTCACGTTGAGGCCGGCCGCGAGCAGATCCAGCACTTCCTGCTCGCGTGCCGACAGCGGCGTCGGCTCGCGTGGGAACAGCAGGTCACGGGCCTGCAGGTGGTGGCGCAGCTGCTGGGAGACGAACACCTGCCCGGCCAGTGCCGCGTTCAGCGCCTGCGGCAGTTCGGTGAAATCGGCGCATTTGTCGACCAGGCCGCTGATGCCTTCGCGCAGCAGGCCGTCGAGCAGCCCGGGATGGCGTGCGCCGGTCAGCACCACCACCGGCAGGCCGGGATGGCGAGCGCGCAGCGCATCGATCAGTTCCGGACCATCCGGGCCGTCCCCCGGCATCGACAGGTCGGTCAGCACCACGTCGCAGTCGTGGCGGGCCAGCAGCTGCAGCAGCCCGGCGCCGTCGCAGGCACTGCCGACGACCTGCATCAGGTGGGCCTGCAGCACGATGCGGATGCCGTGCAGGACCACGGGATGGTCGTCGGCGATGATGATGCGCGGATGCACGCGGCTCCTCGGAGATCGAACAGACCCCTGCGCGCAGCGGCCAACGCCTGATTCTGCAAAAGGGCAGGGCCACAGAGGTATAGGAAAGGTCCGAAAGCGTTGCCGGTGAACCCCGGGTCGATGCGGGAGGACTCCATCTGCTCATAGCTGTGCGCTATGTGCGCCATGCACCGGGACATTACCGGCCATCGGGTAAGCTAATGCCCTCGTTTGCACAGGAATTCCAGGTGGCTGACTCCCCCAACGCTTCCCCCGCGCCGGCCCGCGCGCTGGAAGGTCAGAAACTGCTGTTGTGCGTGGGAGGCGGGATCGCAGCCTACAAGGCCCTGGAACTGGTGCGGCGCCTGCGCGACGCGGGGGCCCAGGTGCAGGTGGCAATGACCGCCGGTGCCCAGCAGTTCGTCACGCCGCTCAGCTTCCAGGCGCTGTCCGGGCAGCCGACCCGCACCACGCTGTGGGACAGCGCCGCCGAACAGGCCATGGGCCACATCGAACTGGCCCGCTGGGCCGACCGCATCGTGGTCGCGCCCGGCACCGCCGATCTGCTGGCACGGCTGGCCCAGGGCCACGCCGATGACCTGGTCAGCACCCTGTGCCTGGCCAGCACCGCGCCGCTGACGATCTGCCCGGCCATGAATCACCGCATGTGGCTGCATCCGGCGACCCAGGCCAACATCGCCCTGCTGCGCCAGCGCGGTGCGCAGGTGATCGGCCCGGTCGACGGTCCGCTGGCCGAAGGCGAATCCGGCCCCGGCCGGCTGGCCGAGCCGGGCGACATCGTCGCCGCGCTGGCCGCCAACGGCGGCGCAGCGGCCCCCGTGGCGCCGCCGGAGACCCGCGCGCTGCAGGGCCTGCGCCTGCTGATCAGTGCCGGCCCCACCTATGAGGACATCGATCCGGTGCGCTACGTGGGCAACCGCAGCAGCGGCAAGATGGGCTTCGCCCTGGCCGCCGCAGCGGCGGCGATGGGTGCGCAGGTGGTGCTGGTCAGCGGCCCGGTGCAGCTGCCGACGCCGCCCGGCGTGCAGCGTGTCGATGTGCGCTCGGCCGCGCAGATGCGCGATGCCGTGCTGAAATCGCTGCCGGCCGACATCTATATCGGTGCCGCCGCGGTGTCCGATTACACGCCGCGCCAGGTGGCCGCGCAGAAGCTGAAGAAGACTGCCGACAGCCAGTCGCTGGTGATCGAGCTGGTGCGCACGCCGGACATCCTGGCCGAGGTCGCCGCGCAGACGCAGGCGCTGAAGCTGGTGGTCGGCTTCGCCGCCGAGACCCACGACGTGGAGAAATACGCGCGCGGCAAGCTGGTCGACAAGCGCCTGGACCTGGTGATCGCCAACCAGGTCGGCATCAGCGGCGGCGGCTTCGAGAGCGACAACAATGCCGCCACTGCCTTCTGGCAGGACGGTGAACAGGTATTCCCGGCCACCTCCAAGCGCGAGCTGGCCGAACAACTGCTGGCGCTGATCGCGCGGAGACTCCAGGCATGACCCAGGCTTTCACTTCCCAACCGCTGCAGGTCAAGCTGCTCGATCCGCGCTTCGGCGACAGCTGGCCGCTGCCGGCCTATGCCACCGAAGCCAGCGCCGGCATGGACCTGCGCGCGGCGCTGGATACCGCGCTGACCCTGCAGCCCGGCGATACCGCGCTGGTCCCCAGCGGCCTGGCCATCCACATCGCCGATCCGAACCTGTGCGCGGTGATCCTGCCGCGTTCGGGGCTGGGCCACCGCCACGGCATCGTGCTCGGCAACGGTACCGGCCTGATCGACGCCGACTACCAGGGGCCGCTGCTGATCAGCGTCTGGAACCGTGGCCGCGAGACCTTCACCATCGAGCCGGGCGATCGCATCGCTCAGCTGGTGGTGGTGCCGATTGCCCGCGTCAGCCTGCAGGTGGTGGATACTTTCACCGACAGCGTGCGGGGAACGGGTGGATTCGGCCATACCGGGGTGCGTTGACAGGGGACATCGATGAGCGGCATCGGGGAAGGACAGCGGGGACGGTCGTTGGGACGCAGCGCGCCACTACTGGGGGTGCTGCTGGTCCTGCTGGCCGGCTGGTTCGGATGGAGCGCGGTGCAGCAATGGCGGCAGGAGGCCAACGGCCAGGCGCTGGAACACGCGCGTGACCAGGCCGTGCAGGGGCTGCAGGATGCCGCCGCTGGCCAGCTGAAGCAGCTGCAGCAGCAGTTGAAGAATGAACGCGTGCAGCAGGCCCTGCAGGCCGGCGATGCCGCCGCGGCAGCACTGGCCGTGCGCGAGAGCTGGACCGGCGTGGAGCAGGTGGACGTGCTGGCCGCGGATCTGGCCAACGCCTACGCCGACCCGGCCACCTTCGGCTATGCCCGATTGGCACTGCTGGAAGCCGCACTGGCCGACGGCAAGCCGCGCCTGCGCGTGGTCCGCGACGGCGGTGGCAACCGCCTTGGCCTGGCGGCACCGGTCGAGCTGGGCAACCTGGGCCCGGCCGTGCTCTATGTGCGCCAACCGTTGCTGCGCCTGACCTCGCCGCTGGACCAGGTGAGTGCGCCGTCCACCGGCTTCCTCGGCCTGCGCCAGGGCTCGCACGATCTGGTGACCCAGGGCAATGCGCATCTGGCTGAGAGCGCCGAGGCGCTGGCGCGGCCGGTGGCCGGCACCCCGCTGCGGCTGGTGGCCGCGGTGCCCAATGTCGAACCGGGTCCGCTGGGACTGGGGGCGCTGGCCAGTGCCATCGTTGCGCTGCTGCTGGCCTTCATCGCGGTGCTGCTGGTGGTCGGTCGTGGCCGCCTGCCGAAGGCACTGCCGCTGCCGCGCCGCGCCGCGGCGGCGGACGCCG
>NZ_JASJSU010000159.1:0-3565 GCF_030237045.1 Stenotrophomonas maltophilia group sp. Smal17 | reverse complement strand
TGTGGGATGGCCGAGGTTGCCGGCCAGCGGCCGGCACTACCGCTTCAGCGACGGCAGCGTCTGCTTCAACCGTTCGATGCCGTGCCAGGGGTCGCCCTTCAGCCGTTTCGCGCGCGCCAGCGCCCTGGCCATCGGGAACGCATCGGCGGCGGTCACCTTTGCCAGTTCCTCCCAGCGCAACGGCACCGCCACGCCAGCGTTCGCGCGCGCCCGCAATGACCACGAACACACGCTGGTAGCACCGCGCGTGTTGCGCAGCCAATCGATGAAGATCACACCGCTGCGCTTCGCCTTGCTCATCGTCGCTACGTAGCGATCAGGCTGCTGCAGTGCCATCGCCTGCGCGAATGCCTCGCAGAACGCCTTGGCCTGCTCCCAGTCCGCCTTCGGCTGCAGCGGCACCACCACGTGCACGCCCTTGCCGCCAGACAGCCGCACGAAGCTCTGCAGGCCGATCTGCAGCAGGCGGTCGCGGACATCACGCGCCCCCGCTTTCACCTGCGCCCAGCTCACGCCGTCGCCGGGGTCGAGATCGAACACCAGGCGGTCCGGATGCTCCGGGTCGTCTACCGTCGCCCCCCACGGATGCAGCTCCAGCGTGTTCATCTGCACCAGCTGGAGCAGGCCACGCGCGTTGTCGATGTAGACGTAGTCCTCGCGTCCGCTCTTCTGCTGCAGGGGCACCGCATGCACGGCATCACCCAGCCCGGGGCCATGGTGCTTCTGGAAGAAGCAGGTCTTGCCGACACCGTCGGGACAGCGCAGCACTGACAACGGCCTGCCGGCAATCTCCGGCAGGATCCAGCGCGCCATCTGCCGGTAGTAGTCGGCCACGTCGCCCTTGCTGAGTTTCTGATCCGGGAATACCACGCGTTCGGGGTGCGTGATCTGCACCTCGCCCACGCTGTCCACGTCTGCAGCGTTCACTTCCAGGTCCTCCACCTGCTTGTCGTTGCGCAGCCGCTTGAAGCTGGCCTGGCGCAGCAGCCCTTCCTTGCCCCAGCCACGGAAGGCGACCTCGGCCACCGCCACCGGCTTCACCCAGCGCACGCTGGCGGCGCTGAACGGCACATGCGCCGGCAACGGCAGCACGGGGGTCTTCACCGCCAGCGGCTGCAGTGCCTTGTGCAGCGCGCGCAGGCGTTCATCGTCGAAGCCGGTGCCCACGCGACCGACATAGCGCAGGCCGGCCTTGTCCTGCGCGGCCAGAAGCAACGAGCCGAATCCCACCCGCGAACCCTTTGGTGCCGTGTGACCGACGATCACGAACTCGTCGGTGTCCTCGTGCTTGACCTTGACCCAGCTGCGCGCACGGGCATTCACATACGGAGCATCCACCTGCTTGCTCACGATGCCCTCGAAACCCGCCTTGCCACTGGCAGCGAACACCTGTGGCCCGTGATCGATCACATGCTCGCTGAAGGCGAGGATGCCGGGTACATTGCCCAGCAGCGCTTTCAGCAGCGCCTTGCGTTCCAGCAAGGGCGCGTGGCTGATGTCGGCACCGGCAACACCTGGCAGGTCGAAGACGATGTAGCGCAGCGGCTGTTTCGAACTGCCGTCGATCACCCGTTGCAGTGCTGCGAAGTCACTGCGGCCCTGCGCATCCAGTACCACCAGTTCACCGTCCAGGCGCGCATCGCGCACCGGCAGCGCCCGGATGGCCTGCACGACTTCGGGAAAATCGGCCGTCCAGTCCAGGCCGTTGCGCGAACGCAGTTTCACTTCGCCATCGTGCAGATCAGCCAACAGTCGATAGCCGTCCCACTTGATCTCATACAGCCAGTGCTGGCCATCCGGCGCGGTGTCGCGGTGATCGGTCAATTGCGGTTTGAAGGCGCGTGGGTAGGGCGTGTCACGTGCACCATCCAGTTTCAGCGCCCGCGCATGCCAGTGTGCATCGGCCTTGCGGGTAGTCCTGCGTGCGGCCGGCGTAGCGCGCTCTGTCCTTCCTGCCGTGCGCGCCTTCACCGCCGATGAGCGTTTCGGCACGGGCGCTTCCAATAGATCGTCCGCTTCGGCATCGCGCGCTTGCTCATCATCGCGCTTGATCAGCAGCCATTGCACCTGGCGCCCCTTCATCGCCGTGCGCACCAGCTTCCAACTGCCGGCCAACCGCTGCCCGTGCAGCACGAAGTCGATCTTGCCCGCCGCCAGCGCCTGCAATGGATCACCTTCACAGGCCCAGGTGCCATGATCGAAGACCTCCACGTGGCCGGCACCGTAATGACCTTCAGGGATGTCGCCCTCGAAGCCGGCATAGGACAGCGGATGGTCTTCCACTTCCACCGCCAACCGCTTCTCGCCAACGCGCAGCGAAGGCCCCTTCGGCACGGCCCAGCTCTTCAGTACACCGTCCATTTCCAGGCGGAAATCGTAGTGGCGCGAACTGGCGTGATGCAGCTGGATGACGAACGTTGGCCGTCGCTTCGGGTCACCGTGGGCGGGGGTGTCGTCAGGCTCCGGCGTCTGACCGCTGCCTCTGCCGAGGCGACGCTTGCGCCGGTACTGGTGCAGCGACATGGCTCAACCTGCCTTGCGCCGCGGTGCGGTCTTCTTTGTGGCCTTCTTGGTGGCCTTCCGCGCGGCTTTCTTCGCAGGCTTCTTCGCGGGTGCCTTGCGCGTTGCCGTCTTCTTCGCAGGCGTGCGCGTGTTCGCATCCAGGCTCTTCTGCAGCAGCGCCATGAAGTCGACCACGTTGGTGGCAGCATCCTCATGCGGGGCCGGCTCCTCTTCCACCCGGGTGGTGCCGCCCTTGGACTTGATACGCTTGTTCAGCACCTGCTGCAGGCGCTCGCGGAACTCATCGTGGTACTGCGAGGGGTCCCAATCACCGGCCATGGACTCGATCAGTTGCTCGGCCATCGCCGTTTCCTTGCCGGTGATGCGGTAGTCGGACAATTTCCCGCCGGGCAGCGCGTAGTCGTCCGGATCCACCAGTTCCTGCGGATAGCGCAGGATCATCAGCACCAGCGCGTCTGCCTGCGGCATTACCGCGCACAGGTACTCACGCGTGCGTACCACCACCCGCGCGATGCCCACCTTGCCGGTTTTGCGCAGCGTCTCGCGCAGCAGCACATAGCCCTTCTCGGCCTTCTTGCCTGGCACCAGGAGATACGGCTTCTCGTAGTAGCGCGGATCGATCTGCGCCGCATCCACGAACGATTCCACTTCCACCGCTTCGTGGCTCTCCGGCGCCGCCGAGCGGATATCGCCTTCCTCCAGCACCACGTAGCTGCCCTTATCGTACTCGTAGGCTTTGACGATGTCCTTCCAGGGCACTTCCTCGCCGGTATCGGCGTTGACCCGCTCGAAGCGGATCGGCTTGCGGTCGCGCGAATCGAGCATGCGGAACTGCAGGTCGACCTTGCGTTCGCCGGACATGAGTGACACCGGCACATTGAGCAGTCCGAAGGACAGCGTGCCGGTCCAGATTGGGCGGGCCATGGAGATTCCTGTGACGGGGCAGGGGACAGCCAGCTTCAGTCCGGCGATGTAAACCACCCGTGTCGGTGCCGTGCACGTGGGTTCTACGCAGATGCGGTAGTGGGGGGGGGGGGGGGGG
>NZ_JASJSU010000158.1:1336-3615 GCF_030237045.1 Stenotrophomonas maltophilia group sp. Smal17 | reverse complement strand
AGGCCCATGAGTGCCGGCCAGCGGCCGGCACTACCGCAAACCCCGCCCCGGCGGGGTTTGCTGTTTCTGGCGGCTGCCCGCACGCAGCCATGACCGATGGCCTTGGCAGCCTCGGTCGCACGGGCCTAACATCGGTTTTTTGCCGTCCTGCGGAGACCCCGATGAAACTGCGTCATGCCCTGCTGCCACTGAGCCTGCTGGCCGCCCTGCCCAGCGTTGCCGCTGCCCGTGGCCTGGAAGTCCGCGACATGGTGGCCATGGACCGCGTCTCCGCACCGGTACTGACCGCTGACGGCGGCACCGTGGTGTTCGCCAAGCGCAGCGTGGACGCCAACCTGAAGGCCTCCACCGCGCTGTTCGCACGCAACCTGCTCACCCGTGATGCGGCACCGCCGAAGCAGATCACCCCGGCCGGCTGGAACGTCAATTCCGCTTCACTGTCGGCCGATGGCCAGACCGTGTACTTCCTCAGTGCCCGGAACGGCAGCCAGCAGCTGTACGCACAGCCGATCAGCGGTGGCACCCCGCGCCAGCTGACCGACTTCGCGGTCGACGTGGACAGCTACCACGTGTCGCCGCAGGACGACCGCGTGCTGTTCAGCGCCGGCGTGTTCCAGGCCTGTGCCTCGGACCTGGCCTGCACCGATAAGAAGCTCAAGGACAACAAGGACGCCAAGGCCAGCGGCAAGGTCTTCGATTCGCTGTTCGTGCGCCATTGGGATACCTGGAATGACGGCCGCCGCAACACCCTGTTCGTGGCGCCGCTGCCGGCGGCCAAGGCCGGTCCGGTCAAGGGTGCGTCGGCGCTGAGCGCGACCATCGATGGCGATGCACCGTCCAAGCCGTTCGGCGGCAATGATGACTTCGCGTGGTCGCCGGATGGCGCCAGCGTGGTGGCCAGCATCCGCGTGGCTGGCAAGCAGGAGCCGTGGTCGACCAACTTCGACCTGTACCGCTTCGACGCCGCCGGCAAGCAGGCACCGGTCAACCTGACCGCGTCCAACCCGGCCTGGGATGCCGGCCCGGTGTTCAGCGCCGACGGCAAGACCCTGTTCTACCGCGCGATGAAGCGCCCGGGCTTCGAGGCCGACCGCTTCGGCCTGATGGCGATGGACCTGGCCAGCGGCAAGACCCGCGAGATCGCCCCGCAGTGGGATCGCTCGGCCGGTGGCATCGCCCTGTCCGCCGATGGCGCCAGCATCTACACCACCGCCGATGACCTCGGCGAGCACCCGCTGTTCCAGATCGACGTGGCCAGCGGCAAGGCCACCAAGCTGATCGGCGACGGCAGCGTGACCGCGGTCGACGTGGCCGGCAACAGCGTGGCGATCACCCGCAACAGCCTGAAGAGCAACGACCAGGTGCTGGTCGGCCTGCTGCCGGCCGCTGGCCAGCCGATCGGCGAGCTGCGCGCGCTGACCCCGGCCGCTGGCGAGGTGCTGAAGGACGTGTCCTTCGGCGACTACGAGCAGTTCGAGTTCAAGGGCTGGAACAACGACACCGTGCACGGCTACGTGGTCAAGCCGCACAACTACCAGGAAGGCAAGTCCTACCCGGTCGCGTTCCTGATCCACGGCGGCCCGCAGGGCAGCTTCGGCAACGGCTGGAGCTACCGCTGGAACCCGCAGACGTACGCGGGCCAGGGCTACGCGGTGGTGATGATCGACTTCCACGGTTCCACCGGTTACGGCCAGGCCTTCACCGATGCGATCAGCCAGCACTGGGGCGACCGCCCGCTGGAAGACCTGCAGAAGGGCTGGGACGCGGCGCTGAAGAAGTATTCCTTCCTCAACGGTGACAAGGCCTGTGCACTGGGCGCCAGCTACGGTGGCTTCATGGTCAACTGGATCGCCGGCAACTGGAACGGCCCGTTCAAGTGCCTGGTCAACCATGACGGCGTGTTCGACCAGCGCATGATGGGTTACGCCACCGAAGAACTGTGGTTCACCGAGTGGGAGCAGGGCGGTACGCCGTACCAGAAGGCCGCGAACTACGAGAAGTTCAACCCGGTCAACCACGTGGCGGACTGGAAGAAGCCGATCCTGGTCATCCACGGCCAGCAGGACTTCCGCATTCCGGTCGAGCAGGGCCTGGCCGCGTTCACCGCCGCCCAGCGCCAGGGCATCGAATCGAAGTTCCTGTACTTCCCGGACGAGAATCACTGGGTGCTGAAGCCGAACAACAGCATCCTGTGGCATGACACCGTCAATGCCTGGCTGAAGCAGCACATCGGCGAGTAAGCCGGTCCAGGGCCGCCCCCCCGTGCGGCGCTGTTGTTT
>NZ_JASJSU010000158.1:0-1326 GCF_030237045.1 Stenotrophomonas maltophilia group sp. Smal17 | reverse complement strand
TTTTCCCGCCAACAGCAGCCGAGCATGGCTCGGCTCTACATGAGCGCCTGCATGCCTTCGACCGCCCTGATCCAGAACGACATCGTCGTCTTCGGTTTGATCGCCGCCACCCTCGGCGCCGTGTTCTGGACCGCCTCGCGCGAGCAGGGGCTGTGGAAGCGCTTCTACACCTTCGTGCCGGCACTGCTGCTGTGCTACCTGATTCCCGGCATCTACAACACCGTAGGCTTGATCGACGGCCAGAACACCAAGCTCTACAACCCGATCGCGCGCGACATCCTGCTGCCGGCGGCGCTGATCCTGCTGACCCTGGCGGTGGACATCAAGGGCATCCTGCGGCTGGGCCCGAAGCTGGTGCTGATGTACCTGGGCGCTTCGGCCAGCATCATGCTCGGCGCGGTGGTGGCCTTCCTGGTGATGCGCGCGATCCACCCCGACACCGTGGCCGGCGATACCTGGGCCGGCATGGCTGCGCTGGCCGGCAGCTGGATCGGCGGCGGTGCCAACATGCTGGCGATGCGCGAAGTGTTTGACGTCAACGCCACCACCTTCGGCCAGTTTGCCGTGGTCGATGTCGGTGTCGGTTACGTGTGGATGGCGGCGCTGATCTTCCTGGCCGGGCGCGCGGCGAAGATCGATGCGCGCAGTGGCGCCGATACCTCGGCCATCGATGAACTGAAGGAGCGCATCGCGCGCTTCCAGGCCGAGCACGAGCGCATTCCCAGCCTCACCGACCTGATGCTGATCGTGGCGGTGGCCTTCGGTGGCGTCGGCCTGGCGCATGCCATCGGTGCGCCGCTGGCCGCATGGTTCAAGATCAACGTCAGCTGGGCCGCACAGTTCAGTCTGGATGCGCCATTCGTGTGGGTGGTGGTGCTGTCGACCACGCTGGGCCTGGGCCTCAGTTTCACCCGTGCGCGCACCCTGGAAGGCGCGGGCGCCTCGCGCCTGGGTTCGCTGCTGCTGTATTTCCTGATCGCCTGTATCGGCATGCAGATGGATCTGCTGGCGCTGCTGGACCGCCCGTGGCTGTTCCTGCTGGGCCTGATCTGGATCGCCGTGCACATCGTGCTGCTGTGGTGCCTGGGCAAGCTGCTGAAGGTGCCGTTCTTCTACTTCGCCATCGGTTCGCAGTCGAACATCGGTGGCCCGGCCTCGGCGCCGGTGGTGGCGGCGGCGTTCCATCCGGCCCTGGCGCCGGTCGGCGTGCTGCTGGGGACGATGGGCTACGCCACCGGCACCTATCTGGCCTACGTCGTCGGCATCACTCTGCGCGCGCTGGCCGGGCAGGGGTGATTCCGGTAGTGGGGGGGGGGGGGGGGGGGG
>NZ_JASJSU010000157.1:0-3632 GCF_030237045.1 Stenotrophomonas maltophilia group sp. Smal17 | reverse complement strand
CCCCCACTACCAGTGGCGATCGATCAACCGCGCGCGGCCCACCACACACGCAGCAGCGTGCGTACCGGGGTGGCCTCGATCGGCTTGCCCGCAGCCTGTGCGGCCACGCGCGCGCGCGCCAGGCTTGACCAGACGCGGCGGGGGCGCGGGCCCGGCACACGGGTGCCCCAGCCCTTCAGCAGATACTGCGCCCAACGCTGCGCGGCCGTGCCGGCGTCCTCATCCAGCAGGCTGCGCGGTACGCCCGCCACGCCGGCATCCTGCAGACGCTGGGCCAGGGTCTGCAGCTGCACCGCACGACAGGCACCGGTACGCGGCTTGTCGTTGAACAACGCCGCTTCCACCGCCGCCACCGCGTCGGAATAGTTGGCCAGTGCGCGTTCGGCGCCGGCCGCATCCAGCGCGACCGTGCGCGCTTCAACCAGATCCGGCAGCGCTTCGGCCAGCTGCGCCCACGGTGCACGCGCCGGCTCCAGCAGGCGACCCAGCGGGTGGCGCGAACGATGCGCAGCCCAGCTGCGCAGCTCCTCGCCCCACCAGGCCAGCTTGGCATCTGCCGGCAATGGATCGCCGCCGGTGTTGAGCATGTCGTCGAATTCCTGCAGCAGCGCGAACCACGCGACCGCGATCTCGCGTTGCGATTCGGCCACGAACGGCGCGGCCACCGACCATTCCGGCCAGCGGCTGCGCCACTTGTCGAGGAAACTGTCCAGCGCGGTACTGCTCACTACGTCATTCCTTACGGCTGGGCCGGGGCTGCCGGCCGGGTCGGCCAGAGGCTGGCCAGTTGCAGAAGTCCGGCGTTCTCGACAAGCACGTCGGCCTGCCAGGCCAGCGGGTCGTCACTGTGCAGGCGGTAGCCCCACAGCGCCGCCACCGAGGGCATGGCGGCGGCACGCGCGGCGAGGATGTCGCGCTCGTCGTCGCCCACGTACACGCAGTCTTCGGCGGCAATGCCGATGGCCTGTGCGGCGTGCAGCAGGGGCAGCGGATGCGGCTTGCGTTCGGCCAGCGTGTCACCGCCGACCAGCACCGCGCAGCGCTGCTGCCAGCCGTACTGCGGCAGGATCAGGCGCGCCAGGTACTCCGGCTTGTTGGTGACGATGCCCCACACCGTACCGGCCTCATCCAGTGCCGCCAGCATGCCGGCCACGCCATCGAACAGCACCGCATGCTGGCCGATCAGCGCTTCGTAGCGCTGCAGGAACTCCGGGACCAGCGCATCGCGCGCGGCGGCATCCAGTTCCGGGAAGGCCGCCGACACCATCGCCCTCGAGCCCTTCGACACCACCGGGCGCAACAGCGCCGGATCGATCGGCGCACGGCCCCGCTCGGCCAGCATCGCATTGCAGGTGGCGACGAAGTCCGGCGCACTGTCCAGCAGGGTGCCATCCAGGTCGAACAGCACCGCGCGCGGGAAGCCGGCCGTGGTCATGCCGGCTTGACCGCGTAGGCGAGGTAGTTGATGTCGGTACGGCTGCTCAGGCGGGCGTGGTTGCGCCACGGCTCGTAGGCCATGCCGCTGACATCCACCAGCTGCATGTCGGCCTCGCGCAGCCAGCGCGCCAGCTCGGCCGGCTTGATGAATTCCTGGTAGTGGTGGGTGCCCTTGGGCAGCAGCCGTGCTACGTACTCGGCGCCAACGATGGCCACTGCGAAAGCCGCCGCGGTGCGGTTGATGGTCGACAGGAACAGATGGCCACCCGGCTTCAGCAGGCGCTTGCAGGCCTCGATGATCGCACCCGGGTCGGGCACGTGCTCAAGCATTTCCATGCAGGTGACCACGTCGAAGCTGCCCGGCTGCTCGGCGGCCAGATCTTCGGCGGCCTGCACGCGGTAATCGACCGTGGCGCCGCTTTCCAGCGCATGCAGGCGCGCGACCTTGACCAGTTCAGGGGCCAGGTCGATGGCGGTGACGTCGGCACCGGCCTGCGCCAATGCCTCACTCAGCAGGCCACCACCGCAACCGATGTCGAGCACGCGCGCACCGCGCAGCGGCACGCGGTCGGCCACGTACTTCAGCCGCACCGGGTTCAGCGCATGCAGCGGCTTCTGCGGGCCGTCAGCGTCCCACCAGCGGTTGGCCAGCGCGGCGAACTTGTCCAGCTCGGCCTGATCGAAATTGGAGGAAGCGTGGGGGGCAGTCATGAGGGAGTCCTTGCGGCGCCAAGGTTCAGGCGCGGATATGACGGATGCGCTCGCGCCACTGGCGCGCGTTGGCGATGATGCCCGGCAGGTCCATGCCGACCAGCTCGCGCTGCACCAGCTTCGGCTTGCCGGCGATCCAGACATCGCTGACCTGCTGGCGGCCGGTGGCGTAGACCAGCTGCGACAGCACGTTGTGCAGCGGCTGGGTTTCCAGTGCGGACAGGTCGACGCAGACCAGGTCGGCCTGCTTGCCGACTTCGATCGAGCCGATGCGGTCACCGAAGCCCAGCGCGCGCGCACCGCCCAGCGTGGACGCACGCAGCGTGGTGGCCGCATCCAGCGCGGTGGCATCGTCGGCCACGGCCTTGGCCAGGATCGCCGCAGTGCGGTTCTCGCTGAACATGTCCAGGTCGTTGTTGCTGGCGCAGCCATCGGTGCCGATCGCCAGGTTCACGCCGGCGCGCTGCAGGGCGCAGGCCGGGCAGAAGCCGGAGGCCAGCTTCAGGTTCGATTCCGGGCAGTGCACCACGCTGACGCCGCGCTCGGCACACAGGTGGATTTCCGCATCGGTCAGCTGGGTCATGTGCACCGCGATCAGGCGGTCGTTGACCAGGCCAAGCCGATCCAGCCGCGCCAGCGGGCGCTGGCCGTGAAGCTTGATCGAATCGGTGATCTCCTGCGCGGTCTCGTGGGTGTGCAGGTGCACCTGCATGTCGAGCTGGTCGGACAGCATCCGCACCCGCTCGAAGTTGGCGTCGTTGACGGTGTACGGCGCATGTGGCGCGAACGCGGTGCCGATCAGCGGATCGGTGCGCCACTGGTCATGCAGTTCACCGGCCTTGGCGAAGTACTCGTCGTCGGTCTTGGCCCAGGCGGTGGGGAAATCGATGATCACCGCGCCGACCAGCGCGCGGAAACCGTGCTTCTTGTAGACCGCGGCCTGCACGTCACCGAAGAAGTAGTTCTCATTGGCGCAGGTGGTACCACCACGCAGCATCTCGGCGATGGCCAGCGTGGTGCCGTCGGCGACGAACTCGGGGCCGATCACCGCCGCTTCCACCGGCCAGATGTGCTGCTGCAGCCAGGTCATCAGCGGCAGGTCGTCGGCGACGCCGCGCAGCAGGGTCATCGGGTTGTGGGTGTGCGCGTTGACCAGGCCCGGCATCAGCGCGGCCTCGGGGCGGCTGACCACCTGGGCGGCGCGGAAGCGCGCGCGGGCCTCGGCGCGCGGCAGGATGGCCACGATCTCGCTGCCACGCACGGCGACGGCATGGTCTTCCAGCACCACCGCATGCGGCTCGATCGGAACGACATAACCGGCTTCGATGAGCAGGTCGCAGGCTTCGGGGAGGTGCGGGCTATCGCTCATGCGGGCTCACTGGCTGGGGGGGTGGCGGGCCTACGATCCATCGGGGATGGATCGTGGTCATGGCGCCGGGCGATGCCCGGCCCCGTCCCGCAGCCCTCGAGGCCGCGGGGTTGGC
>NZ_JASJSU010000156.1:0-3904 GCF_030237045.1 Stenotrophomonas maltophilia group sp. Smal17 | reverse complement strand
GTCCACGGAAGATCGCCGCGGATTATCGGGATTGCACCCTGTTGTTGCAAATGATTCTCAATGGCTTGTCATCATCGAGACTTCGCCGCCTCACGCCCCCTATGCCGGCCAGCGCCTAGTCTCGGTTGTCCCCGTCCCCCACGGAGACCCGCCATGTGGCTGCTCGATCATCTCTGGCCTGGCCGCAGGCCCCTTCCTCCCCCGGTCGCTGCCGAGCCGCAGACAGCGCCTCGCCGCCCTTGGCTGAAACGCCCCGCACGCGCCGGTCGCAGTGGCATGGCCCCCTGGCAGAAAGTGGCGGCACCGCTGCGACGCACGCGGCACTAGGCGCTGCGGTCGGCCGGGTGGTTGACGCCATCGTTGACCGGGATCACGCCCAGCGCGAACGGGTCGATGCCCTCCAGGCAGGCCACGTTGTAGCCGTACTGCTCGGGATTGGAGCGACGCCGGTGGTGGGTGTAGATGCCGCACACACCGCAGAAGTAATGCTCGGCCACATGGGTGTTGAACTGGTACAGCCGCAGGTGGTTCTGCCCGCGCACCACCTGCAGGCCCGCACGGGTCACGCTGGCGGCGATGGCGCCACGGCGCCGGCACATCGAGCAGTCGCAGCGGCGTGGGTCGACGATGCCGTCCGGCAGATCCAGCAGCAGTTCGACCGTGCCGCAGTGGCAGGTTGCGCGGTGCCGGGGTTGGACCGGAACGCCGGCCACGGATGTAATGCCCATTGATGCTCCTGTGTGGTGAACCTGGCTTCGGGCGCCGCTGCCGACGGTGCGCCGGCCTGGCTGAACGGGCCGTAGATGCCACGCTGATGCGGCTTGTGGCTAACTATGCGGCTTGAATACCGCCACAGGATGCCAGTGAACACCGCAGGACGTTGGATGACAGGAAGTGCCATGGCGCTGGCGGCGCTGTGGGTGACCGGGCTGCTGGCCTACCAGCTGCCGGGGCCGGGTGCGCTGGCCACGACGGTGGCCGTGCTGTGGCTGCTGGTCGCGTTGTGGGCATCGTGGAAGGTCGCACGCGGCCGAGGCAACCGCCGGCTGGGCCTGGGGTTCGGCGCAGCAGTGGCGCTGGCCGCGCTGTGGTGGCTGCTGCTGGCGCCGCGCCAGGACCGCGTGTGGGCCGATGACGTGGCCCAGCGCCTGCACGTGGTGTCGTTCGATGGGCGTCATGTGGTGCTGGACAACGTCCGTGATTTCACCTGGCGCAGCGAAACCGACTATGACGCGCGCTGGGTGCGCCGCGAGTACGACCTGGACCAGCTGCGCTCGGCCGATCTGGTGCTGTCGTACTGGATGGGCCCGGCAATCGCCCACACGCTGATCTCGTTCGGCTTCGACGATGGCCGCCACGTGGTGTTCTCGCTGGAGATCCGCAAGGAACGGGGTGAATCGTTCTCGGCGCTGGGCGGCTTCTTCCGCAAGTTCGAGATGACCCTGGTGGCCTCCGAGGAGACCGACATCATCCGCACCCGCACCAATGCGCGGGGCGAGGATGTCTATCTGTACCGCCTGCACGGCATGGACCGCACGCAGCTGAAGGAACTGTTCGCCGCCTACATCGAGCAGGCGCGCGAACTGGATGCGAAGCCGGGTTTCTACAACACGCTGACCAGCAACTGCACCACCATCGTCTTCGACCTGGCCCGCCACATCGCACCGCGGCTGCCGCTGGACTATCGCCTGCTGCTGTCGGGCTACCTGGCCGAGTACGCGCAGGAGGTCGGCGCGCTCACCCCGGGCGTGCCGTACGCCGAACTGCACGACAAGGGCCGCATCACCCAGCGCGCGCTGGACCTGGGTGACGGCGCGCATTTCTCCACCGCAATCCGCCAGGACGTGCCCGGCACCGAGCAGGACCCGCAGTAATGACCCAACGCCCCCTGGCCCGCTGGCAGCGCCTGCTGCCGGCGTTGTTCGCCGCCTTCCTGCTGCTGGGCAGCAGCGGCTGCGCGATGGTTACCGTCAAGCAGGTCACGTCCAGTGATTCGCTGGTCAACAAGCGTGCCGACGTGCTCAACACCGGCAAGCTCAGCCCGGCCGCGCGCGAGACGCTCAGCGCTGCAGGCCTGGACGAATCGCAGTGCGAAAAGGACTTCCTGGTCTGCCGCAGCACGCTGCTGATGACCGATGACCTCAACGTCGAACAGCGGCTGTCGGCGCTGTCCGAACTGTGGGTGAAGGCGGCACTGGCGCTGACCCCGAAGAAGACCGCGGCCGGCGATCCGCCGATGAGCGATGCCGCGCTGGACGCCTGGCTGGAAGCGGCCCGTTACGCCTATGCCTACTTGTTCTACAGTGGCCGTTCGCCGTCTGACCGCGCCTTCGAGGACCGGCAGACGCAGGTGCGCGACTACTACAACTACGCGGCCGAGAAAGCGGCGGTCGTACTGTTCGTGCGCGCGCGTGCCTCTGCATTGGCGGGCGAGGACTACACGAAGCCGATCTCGGTCGGCAGCTGGTCGCTGGCCTCCAACTACCAGCAGCTGGGACTGAAGAGCATTCCCGCGCAGCTGGTGCCGGCCGGAACGGTCAGCTTCGTCGGCCTGCGCAGCACCTATCGCCGCGATGGCTTCGGTGCCGAACTGGTGATGGTGATGGACCCGCCGAAGCTGGTCGCGCCGGTGATCGCGCCGGACGGCCCGAAGGCTGAAACCGCTGCGGATGATGAGGATGACGCGCGCCGTGGCCGCCGCCATCGACATGACGATTCGGTGCCCGAGTTCAGCGAGATGTCCTCGATCAACGTCACCGCGCTGCTGCGCTTCGAGGGCAGCAGCCTGGACGACGTGATGCGCACGCGCCGGGTCGAGCTGGATGCCTACTCGCCGGAAGCCACCGAGCGCATCACCCTGCACGGCGAGCAGGTGCCGTTGGCCGGCAATTTCACCGCAGCGTACGGCCTGTGGCTGGCGCAGAGCGGCTTCGCCCGGCAGTCGCTGCGCACCCTGTTCGGCATGAGCGAGGGCATCGGTGAGCCGCACATCTACCTGATGCAGCCGTGGGACCCGAACCGTCGCATCATCTTCATGCTGCACGGCCTGGCCAGCAGCCCGGAGGCCTGGGTGAACCTGGCCAACGAGATCATGGGCGACCCCGAGCTGCGCCAGCAGTTCCAGGTGTGGCAGGTCTATTACCCGACCAATGCGCCGATCGCGCTGAACCGCTATGAGATCGCCAATGCGTTCAATGACACGCTGAAGCACTTCGACCCCGATGGCAGCACGCGGGCATCGAAGGACATGGTCTACATCGGGCACAGCATGGGCGGCGTGCTGGCCCGCCTGCTGGTCAGTGATTCCGGCGATGTGCTGTGGAATGACCTGCTGGCCAACTACGACCTGAAGGGCGAGCGCCTGAAGCGCGTGCAGGCCAAGCTGGGGCCGCTGCTGCATTTCAAGGCGCAGCCGAACGTGGAGCGCGCGATCTTCATCGCCGCGCCGCACCAGGGCACCGATATCGCCGGCAACAAGGTCGGCCGCCTGATCGGACGGCTGGTGCGCCTGCCGCTGACCATTCTCGGCAAGTTCGAGGATGTGTTCATGGCACTGGCACAGGCCGAGCAGCAGGTCGATGGCACCGCCAAGCCGAAGATTCCCAACAGCATCGACAACCTCAAGGCCAGCGATCCATTCGTGAAGGCGGCTGCGCAGCTGCCGATCGAGGCCGGCCTGAAATACCACTCGATCATCGCCCAGCGCAAACCGGAACTGCCGGTGGAGAAGTCAGATGACGGGCTGGTGCCGTACTGGAGCGCACACCTGCCGGGCGCGCTGTCGGAGAAGGTGATCATCTCCGGCCACAGCGTGCAGGAGACCCCACAGGCTGTGCTGGAAGTGCGGCGCATCCTGCACCGGGACATCGACGACGTGGGCACCGGTAGCAGGTAGTGGGGGGCG
>NZ_JASJSU010000155.1:0-4634 GCF_030237045.1 Stenotrophomonas maltophilia group sp. Smal17 | reverse complement strand
CCGGCAGCGCAGCGGCGCATGATGCCACGTGGATCGCGAAGGTGCTGCAGCGCGCCGTGCTGCGCGCTGGTTTCAGGCCGGGTCGGCCTGCAATGCCTGGATGCGGCGCTGATACCAGTCGCCGCCGAGCGGGTCGAATACGGCAGATCGCTCCATCGGTGCCTCGTACACGTGCACCGAGATCGCCAGTGACTGGTCGCTGGCATTGCGCAGGGTGTGGTACTCGTGCGGCGGAATCAGGCTGCCGGCACTGCCGCAGCCCCCGCGCAGCGCCGCGTGGCGACGGAAGCGCCAACGCTCGCCGGCGCATTCCAGCAGTTCATAGCGGGTGATCTCCAGCTCGCCCAACCACACGCCCTCCACACACCACATGGCATCGTGGTCGTGCAGCGGCGTGCCCTGCCCTGGGCCCCAGCTCATGGCAATCACGCTGTAGCCGTGTTCGCGGCTGTGGTACAGCGGGCGTCGAGCGTAATGATCACTGACCGGACGGTGCACGCACTCGGGCAATTCGATGCGGCTGTCCGCGATGGCTTCCTGCAGCGCCAGCTGCAGGTCGGCGGTGATGCGTTCGGCATCACCGGAGGTCATCGCCGCATCGACTGCGGCGATCAACCGGTCGCGGCCACGGAACGGCGGAAACGGAGAAGTCTGCAGGTCCATGCCCCGAATGTAGCGGAGCATGGTTAAGGGAATGTTGGCGTTCGCACGCGTCGCGCCCGCATTGATGACACGAGCGCGTGAAAAACGGTTCAGATGCGAAATGGGTAGAACGATCACAATGGAACCCTGTGCAGCATGCGTGGTCGAACAGGACGCGTTCCCCATCCGCTGCGACACTCCGCAACTTCGCGCCCGACGGGCGCAAGGCTAGAGTTTTCCGACTTACCTGGTTCTATACATGTCAGTGCGAATTATTAGCGATGCCGCGTTGCCGGCATCGAAGGGCAAGGCTGCCACGATCAACGACATCGCACGACTGTCGGGAGTTTCCAAGAAAACGGTTTCAAGAATCATCAACAACTCGCCGCTGGTGCGCAAGGACACCCGCGACAAGGTCGAGGCGTTGATGCGCGAGGTCGGTTACGTGCCCGACCCCCTGGCGCGCGGACTCGCGTTCCGCCGCTCCTTCCTGATCGGCCTGGTGTATGACGACCCGGGCGCCCAATGCATCGTGGACCTGCAGCATGGCGCGCTGGAAGCGCTGCGCGGCACCGGCTACGAGCTGGTGGTGCATCCGTGCGACAGCGAGGATCCAGAGTGCGCACAGGGCGTGCGTCGCTTCGTGCAGCAGCAGAAGCTGCATGGCGTGATCCTTGGCCCACGCGCGTCCGAGTCGGCTGCATTGGCGCAGGTGCTGGACGAGATCGACTGCCGCTACGTCCGCATCAACGCGCATGTGTCCGATGATGAGGCGCAGGCCGTGGTCACCCATGATCGCGATGGCGCTGCCGCCGCAGCGGGTTACCTGCTTTCGCTCGGCCACCGCGACATCGCGGTGATCGCCGGCCCTGGTGACCGCCGCGCTGCACGCGAACGTACCCATGGCTTCCTCGATCGGCTCGCCCAGGTAGGCCTGACCCTGCCCGGTGAGCGTGTGCTGGAAGCGGGCGACACCTTCGAATCCGGCGTGCATGCCGCCGAACGACTGCTGATGGGCGAAGGCAGGCCCAGTGCGATCTTCGCCGGCAACGACGAGATGGCCGCTGGCGTTTACCAGGTGGCCCTGCGTGCGGGCATCGCGGTGCCGCAGCAGCTGTCGATCGTCAGCTACGACGACAGCCCGCTGGCGTCGCGGCTATGGCCACCGCTGACATCGGTGCGCCGCCACGTCTCCGATATCGGCCGCATGGCCGCGGCGATGCTGGTGCAGACCGGCGTACCGGAGGCGCCGACCGCGGCCAGCGTGCATCCGCAGCTGATGGTGCGTGGTTCCTGCCGGGCCGTGGACGCCTGAGTGCCCTGCCCTGGCCTGCAGCGCTGAAACGGCGCGGGCCGCCATCAATGGAAACGGCGCACCCGAGTGCGCCGTTTCCAGTGCAACACCGTGTGCGTGATGCGCTTACACGTCGCCGCCGTCAGCCCAGCCTTCGCCCGTGCCCTTCTGGAACACGCGGTCGTCGTCCTGCACATCACCGGCCGGCAGATGCGCCTGGTCGGCCAGTGCGGCGTAGATCGGGGTGAAGTCCGGCGACGTCGCCTGCATCAGCTGTTCGAAGCTGTCGATGACGAAGTAGGTTTTCTGGAAGGTATCGATGCGGTACTTGGTGCGCATGATCCGTTGCAGGTCGAAGCCGATGCGGTTGGGCGCGGCCGATTCCAGCGAGTACAGCGATTCACCCTTCGACGACACGATGCCGGCACCGTAGATGCGCAGGCCGTCGGGCGTGTCGATCAGGCCGAATTCCACCGTGTACCAGTACAGGCGGGTCAGGTTCTGCAGCGCATCCGGGCCGATCGCGTGGGCTTTGACGCCACCGCGGCCGTAGGCCTCCATGTAGTCGGCGAACACCGGGTTCATCAGCAGCGGCACGTGGCCGAACAGATCGTGGAACAGGTCCGGCTCGGCGATGTAGTCGATCTGGTCCGGGCGACGGATCCACCAGGTCACCGGAAAACGACGGTTTGCCAGGTGGTCGAAGAAATCCAGTTCCGGCAGCAGGCCTTCGACGCCGACCAGGGTCCAGCCGGTGGCGGCGCCGAGCACTTCGTTGAGCTGGTCGAAGCGCGGAATCATGTGCGCGCTCATGCCCATCTCGTCCTGCGCATCCAGGAACTCCTGGCAGGCACGGCCGACCAGCAGCTCGCGCTGGCGCTGGTACAGCGTGCTCCAGGTGGCGTGGTCGTCGGCGCTGTAGGTGTCCCACGGCTGCTCGACAAGCGCGGTGGTGTACACCGGCACGTAGCCCTTGTCGGTCTGCTGGTGTTCGACGCGGCGGGGCTGGGCGAGATCCATGGGACGCTCCTTGAGGGGATACCCACGATGCTAGGGCAGGCGGCGCGCAACAGGGTTGCAAAAGTTGCGTCGATTGGCCTTGTTGGCGCAATATCCTTGCGTACTCACCATGTTGCGGGGCAACAATGGCCGGAGAAGTCCAGTTCGATCGCACGGATATACGTCTGCTGGCCGAAATCCAGCGGGATGGGCGCGCCACCAACGCCGAACTGGCGACGCGGGTGAACCTCTCCCCCTCCGCCTGCCTGCGCCGCCTGCAGCGGCTGGAAAGCGAGGGCGTGATCGTCGGTTATGGCGCGCGGCTGGAGCCACGGCAGCTACGCCTGGGCCTGCAGGCCTTCGTGCGGGTGCAGCTGGAAAAACACGACCAGGCCGCCATCGGCCACTTCGTGGACAGCGTGCAGGGTTGGGATGAAGTGGTGGCCTGCCATGCGCTGACCGGCGACATGGACTATCTGCTGCATGTCTACGTGCGCGACCTGGAACACTTCTCGCACTTCCTGCTGGACCGGCTGCTCAACGCCGGGGGCGTGGCCGATGCCAATTCCAGCTTCGTGCTGCGCACGGTCAAGGGCTTCCAGGCACTGCCGCTGTCGCAGCTGGAGTCCTGAGCGGCCACCGGGCGTGCCCGGTGGCCAGGCATCAACCGATCAGCACTTGTCCTTGCGGCCCATCAGCTTGCCCAGGCGCGAGGCTTCCTCGCACTTCGGCGCCGCCACCGGCGCGGGTGCGGCTGCCGCGGCACGTGCCTTCTGCAGCTGCTGGATCTTCGCGCGGATCTGCGGCATCGCCGCCATCGCGGCCTTCTCGCCCTCCAGGATCGCAGTGCCGCGCTGGCTGAAATCGGCAGCGCCGATGTCCAGTACCTTGGGCCGGATCACGATGTCGGCGCGCGTCAGTTCCTGCTCGCCCAGGCGCTGGCCCATGATCGAGATCGACTGGTTGACGATGCCGAGCATGCCGGTGGGCGCCTTGCCACTGGCCTTGCTGGAGATGTCCACGGCGATCACGAAGTCGGCGCCGAGCTGGCGCGCGGCATCCACCGGCACCGGGCTGACCACGCCGCCATCGATGTAGTTGTGGCCACCGATCTTCACCGGCTCGAACACGCCGGGGATGCTGCTCGACGCACGCACGGCCTGGCCGACGTTGCCGCGCACGAAGATCGCGCGCTCGCCGGTTTCCAGCTGCGTGGCGACCGCGGCGAACGGCTTCTTCAGGCGTTCGGCCGGGCGGTTGGCCACCTGTTCGTTGACGTAGTCCTGCAGCTTCTGGCCCTGCACCAGGCCGCCGGAGAACAAACGCACGTCGCGGATGCTGGCTTCGTCCAGCGCCACCGCCTTGCTCTGCATCTGGAACGCGTCCATGCCGCTGGCATACAGCGCGCCGACCACGCTGCCGGCGCTGGTGCCGGACACCACCACCGGTTCAAAGCCGTTGGCTTCCAGCATCTTGATCACGCCGATGTGGGCGAAGCCCTTGGCTGCGCCACCACCCAGCGCGATGCCGATCTTCACCGGCTTGGCCTGCGGCACCACGGTCGGTGCCGGCGGCGGCGTGGGACGGACCGGATCGCCGCCGCAGCCGGCCAGCAGGCCTATCAGGGCGACGGACAGCAGCATGCGGGGGCGGAACAGGCTCATCGGCAATGCGCTCGCGGCGCCGGATTCTGGAAAGG
>NZ_JASJSU010000154.1:0-4703 GCF_030237045.1 Stenotrophomonas maltophilia group sp. Smal17 | reverse complement strand
CTCTTCGATCAATCGTCGAATTAATCGATTTCGATGTAGATTCATCCACGCATGGCGTGGATCTACAATTCCTCCATGTCCTCTCCCGCCCTGCCCTGGAATGGCACGCTGCTGCTGGATGCTCACGTGGCCGTGCTACAGGGCCATGCCGGTGGCAGCGCTGCGCATGCGCACTACGCCCATCAACTGCTGCTGAGCGACGGTGCAGCGTGGCAGGTCGAGGTTGATGGCGTGCGGCAGCAGGGTCAACGCCTGTGGCTGCCTTCCTTCCAGTCGCATGCCATCCTGTCGGCACCACAGGACGGTTGCACGGTATTTCTTGAGCCGGCACATGCCGATCCCACACAGATCCAACGGTATCTGCACGCCCTGCCGGGCAACGCGGTGGCACTGCAGGACTGGCTGCCACGACTGAGCCGTCCGCAGCCGCTGGATCGACGCGTGCAGGCGGCACTGGCCCGTATCACCCACTACCTGCCCGGCCCGGTACCGGCCGCCGATATCGCCGAAGCGGCGCATCTGTCGACCAGCCAGCTGCATCGGCGCTTCCAGTCAGACCTGTCGGTGACCCTGCGCGGCTGGGTGCTGTGGCAACGGCTGCGCAATGCGCTCGCGCATCATCTGCGTGGACACAGCCTGACCGACAGCGCCCACGCGGCCGGGTTCGCCGACCTGGCCCATCTGTCACGCAACCTGCACCGCATGTTCGGCATCGGTGCCGCGCAGTTGCAGGGCCTGCAGCTGCGCGCGACCTGACATGCGGGATCATCCGCGCCTGCGCAACCCTTCGGGCAGCTCCGGTACCTCGCCATGCGGCAGTTCGCGGAACGGTGCCAGCAGCTGCCCGGGGTAATCGCACGGATAATCCGGCTGGCTGCCGATGCCCAGATCGCGTTGCCGTAGCCGATAGCCCGGTGCATCGAAGGCGGTTCCCAGCAGGTGATCCCACACGGTCAGGAACAGGCCGAAGTTGACGTCGCCGGCGGTGCCGTAGCGCATGTGGTGGAAACGGTGCAGCGGCGCCCACGCCATCACCCGGCCGAGCACACCGGGGCGCATGTCCACGTTGGAATGCTGCAACAGCAGCTGGATGGCAATGGCGAATGCCAGCACCGACGCCACTGGCATCGGCAGGCCCAGCACCAGCAGCGGCAGCACGCCGCCCACTGCTTCGGCCGCCTGGTGCAGCGGATGCTTCATCAGGCCGTTGAAGCCGTACATGCGGGTGACGCTGTGATGCACCGCATGCAGCCGCCACAGCCAGCCGATGCGGTGGCTGGCGTAGTGCACCAGGGTGATGCCGAGATCGGCGCAGACGATGGCCAGCAGTACCTGCAGCGCGAAGGACCACTGCACCGGCCACAGCTGCCACGGAATGAGCGCGGCCAACAGCGGCACCGCGGCGATCGACAGCAGGTTCAGGCTTTCGTTGACCAGCGCATGCAGGGTGTCACGCAGGCTGTCGCCCTGGTCGTGGTTGAACGCAGGGTCGTAGGGCCAGGCGCGTTCAGCGCCGAACGAAACCGCGATGGCGACCAGCAGCAAGGCCAGCAGCCACAGCGGATCACCATGCAGGTGGCCCACCCAGGCGATGGCGGTGGCAACGAACCCGAGCAGGAACAACGGGGCATACAGGCGGAGGATCCAGTGCTTCATGGGCAACCCGAAACGTGAGGGGCCTGCATGCTGGCGCGATGCGACGGTTGCCGGCTTGAACAAACGGCGCAACCCGCCACGCGCCTGCTGGATGCCCGCCCTGGTCGGCACCGTCATTCCAGCACCCACGCCTGGCGTGGATCTACAATGGCGCCCTCATCGCGCCCGGGACCGGCATGGACTCCTTCAACCTGATGCGTGCCTTCCGCCGCATCGTCGAACGCGGCGGGCTGGCCCGTGCCGCCGAAGACCTGGGCATGTCGCCAGCCGGGCTGAGCAAGCAGCTGCGCACGCTGGAGACCCACCTGGGCGTGGTGCTGCTGCAGCGGACCACACGCCGCATGAGCCTGACCGAAACCGGCCATGCCTATTACCGTGAGTGCTGCCGCCTGCTCGACGAGCTGGACGCGCTGGAACGTGGCATCGCCGAACAGCGTGGCGAAGTGGCCGGGCGCCTGCGCGTCAATGCGCCGCAGTCGTTCGCGCTGAGCACGCTGTCGCCGCTGCTGCCGCGTTTCCTGCAGCAGCATCCGCAGCTGTCGCTGGACCTGGTGATGGAAGACCGCCTGCTCGATGCGGTCGGCGAAGGCTTCGATGTGTCGCTGCGGCTGCGCGCCGAGCTGGACGACTCGCGACTGGTGGCGCGCCGGCTGGCCTCGCTGCAGCAGGTGCTGTGTGCGGCCCCGTCCTACCTGCAACAGCATCCGGCACCGCAGGCGGTGGACGATCTGCAGGCGCACAGCGTGCTGGCCTACAGCCTGTCCGACTCACCCGGCAGCTGGCCGCTGCTCGGCCCCGATGGCCAGGTGACGATCACCCTGCCGGCACGCGTCACCGTCAACAACAGCCTGATGCTGCGCGATCTGCTGGTGGCCGGCATGGGCATCGGCGCCCTGCCCTCGTTCCTTGCAGCGCCGTCACTGGCCCGCGGCGAACTGCAGCAGGTGCTGCCCGACCACCGCTATCCACCGCGCTTCGTGCATGCGGTCTACCCCACCTCGCGCCACCTGCAGCCCAAGGTGCGTGCCTTCATCGATTTCCTGCACGCCGAGCTGCCCGCCTGCGCCGGCCTGGATTCGTAACCGCCAGCGAAAACTGAGCTGCCCGTGGCGTGCTGTTTCAGCCACGCCGCGCTGCCTAACCTGCCGCCTCCCCTCTCACCGATGGCAGGCCGATGTCTTCCGCTTCTTCCCCCACCGCTGCAGCGCCAGTGGTCGATTTCTTCCACGACGTGGTCTGCGGCTGGTGCTTCGTGCTGGCCCCGCGCCTGCAGCAGGTCTCGGCCGAACTCGGCATCCAGGTGCGCCACCGCAGCTTCGTGCTGCAGGACTCGCGCGCGCAGATGGTCGAGGTATTCGGCTCGATGGAGCGTGCCAAGGCGATCATCCTGCGCCACTGGACCGACTGCGCCGCGCATGAAGACAGCGCGCGCATCGATATCGAAGGCATGCGTGCACAGGACTTCGAATATCCCTCCGGCTGGCTGGGCGCATTGGCCTGCCAGGCCGCCGGCATGCTTGGCGGCAATGAGGCCCACGGCGTGATGTTCGATGCCGTGCAGTGGGCGCACCTGCACCAGCACCGCAACATCGGCGATGCCGAAGTGCTGCTGGACATCGCCGAAGCGCTCGGCCACCCGCGTGGTGCCTTCGCTGACCACATGCGCAGCGACGCAGTACGCCAGCGCGTGCAGGCCGACCGCGCCGAAGCCGCTGCGCTCGGCATCCGTTCCATTCCCACCGTGATCGGCGGCAACGGCCTGCGCCTGCAGACCCTGCCGCTGCCGCACCTGCGCCAGGCCCTGGCGCCGCTGGTCGCGGCCTGAGCCGCACCATTCCCCCCTGCAAGGAGATTCCCCATGACCCCACGTACCCTGGCCACCGCATTGGCCCTGCTGCTGGCCGGCACCGCTGCTTCCACCTCGGTGACCGCGCACGAACGCGTTCCTTCCGGCCAGCAGGTCGGCACCAGCCCCTGGGGGCCGAAGGACGAGATCGGCCGCCTCAACCTGATCACCGAGGCGTCGCGCGCAGCGATCCTGTCGCGGGTCAGCGGCGGCAAGGCCTATGACCTGGCCACCGAGTACTACGTCGGCATGCCCAGCTGGCAGGACGCCGGCGACCCGCACTACCAGTTCTGGATGACCCACACCCCGCGCGGCACGGTGATGGACGACCCGATGGGCGTGGGCGAGACCATGAACCTCACCCGCAGCTACACCGGCACGGCGTTCTCGATGTACAGCCACACCGGCACCCACATCGATGCGCTGAACCACTTCGGTATCCACGGAAAGATCTGGAACGGCTTCGAGGCCGACAAGCACCTCGGCGATCGTGGCTGGAATGTCACCGGCATCGAGAAATTCCCGCCGCTGATCGCGCGTGGCGTACTGATCGACGTGGCCGGTGCCAAGGGCGTGGACATGCTGCCGGACAGCTACCGCGTCACCCGCCAGGACCTGAAGGATGCGCTGGCACGCCAGCAGGTGAAGCTGCAGCAGGGTGACATCGTGCTGATCCGCACCGGCCGCATGCGCCTGTTCGAACAGCCCAGGGCGTACATGGCCAACCCGCCGGGCATGGGCCTGGACGCCGCGCGCTTCCTGGTCGAAGACAGCGGCGCGATGATCGTCGGCGCCGACAACCTCAGCTTCGAGACCTTCCCTTCGGAAGTGTCCGATGACTACGTGCCGCTGCACACCTACCTGCTGGCCCAGCAGGGCGCGCCGATCATCGAGCTGGTGGCGCTGGACGAACTGGCCCGCGACAAGGTCTACGAATTCGCCTTCATCGGTGGTCCGTTGAAGATCCGCGGTGGTGATGCCGCGCCGCTGCGCCCGGTGGCGTTGCCGGTCCGCCCTTAACCGGGGCCTGTGGGTGCCGACCTTGGTCGGCATTCCGTCCCATGCCGGGTGGGTGCCGACCTTGGTCGGCACTCCTTTCCCCCTTCAGCAACCTGAAACCCGACCCTCCAATTTCATTAGTAATTCTACTTACAACGCGAGTAGCATGTCTGGTCTCAGCCCCTGATACCGGCCTGTCGAT
>NZ_JASJSU010000153.1:0-4772 GCF_030237045.1 Stenotrophomonas maltophilia group sp. Smal17 | reverse complement strand
CCCCCCCCACTACCACGGGCATTCGCCGCTACAATTGCCGCCGCACTCCGGCATGAAGATCCCTGCCCCTTGAACACCCCTGCATTGCTGGCCGCCAGCGGCCTGAGCTTCTCCCGCAATGACGAGCCCGTGTTCGGCCCGCTGGATTTCCACGTGGACGCCGGCGAAGCCCTGCTGGTGCAGGGCGGCAATGGCGCCGGCAAGACCACCCTGCTGCGCGTGCTGGCCGGCCTGGCCCGGCCCGGCGCGGGCCAGGTGCGGATCGACGGCAAGCCGGCCAGCACTGCCGAGCGCGCTCGCTACGTCGCCTACCTCAGCCATCTGCCGGCCTTGAAGCCGGATCTGGATACGCTGGAGAACCTGCACTTCCTGTGTGGCCTGCACGGCCGCCGTGCACGGCAGATGCCCGGCAACGCGCTGGCCATCGTCGGCCTGGCCGGCTACGAGGACACCTTGGTCCGTCACCTGTCCGCCGGGCAGAAGCGGCGGTTGGCGCTGGCGCGCATCTGGCTGTCGCCCGCACCGCTGTGGCTGCTCGACGAACCCTACGCCAACCTCGACCTGGAGGGCATCACCCTGGTCAACCGGATGATCTCGGCGCATCTGCGCGCCGGGGGCGCGGCGCTGGTCACCACCCATGGCGCCTATGCGGCCCCGCCGGTACGCACCCGCCAGCTCGACCTCGGCGGTGCCGCATGATCGCGCCGGGCACCGAACCGGGCCTGTGGCAGACCGCGGGCGCCCTGCTCAAGCGCGACCTGCGCCTGCTCTGGCGCCGTCGCGGCGATGCACTGCAGCCGCTGCTGTTTGCCGTGCTGGTGGTGGTGTTGTTCGCATTGGCCCAGGGCCGCGAGCCGCAGCTGCTGGCCGCCACCGCCGGTGCGGTGCTGTGGCTGGCGGTGCTGCTGGCCGGCCAGCTGTCGCTGGATTCGCTGTTCCGTTCCGATGCCGAAGACGGCTCGCTGGAGCAATGGCTGCTGGCGCCGGTACCGTTGGCGTGGCTGGTGCTGGTGCGCGTGCTGCTGCACTGGGCGACCACCGCGCTGCCGTTGATCGTGGTCAGCCCGTTGCTGGCGGAAATGCTGCATCTGCCGCATGACCAGCTGCCGATGTTGCTGGCATCGTTGCTGCTGGGAACGCCGTTGCTGAGCCTGATCGGTGGCGTGGTCGCCGCGCTGACCGTAGGCATCCGACGCTCTGGTATTCTCGTGGCGTTGCTGTCGTTGCCGCTGTACGTGCCGGTGCTGGTGTTCGGCGCAGGCAGCCTGGCGGCAGCCGGACGCGGACAGGATCCGGTCGGTGCGCTGCTGATGCTGGGCGCCGGCCTGCTGGTCGCGCTGGTGCTGGCTCCGCTGGCCACCGCCGCTGCAATACGCATTTCTCTGAGTTGACCGAGCTGAGAGCCAATCCACCCCTGCTGGATAGCCGCCACGCATGAATCCGATTGTCCGCTGGTTCCACCAACTCGGTTCGCCCCCCACGTTCGACCGATTCGCTGCCCGCTGGTCGCGGGTGTTCTATCTCGCCGCGGTGCCGGTGCTGCTGGTCGGCATGTGGCAGGCACTGCTGGTGGTGCCACCGGAAGCCAAGCAGCTGGACAGCTTCCGCATCCTCTACATCCATGTGCCCAGTGCCTGGATGAGCCTGTTCGTATTCGCGCTGATGGCGCTGTATGCCGCTATTGCCCTGATCTGGCGGATCAAGGTCTGCGAGATCCTGGCCATGGCCTGCGCACCGATGGGTGCCGGCTTCACCCTGATCACCCTGCTGACCGGCAGCATCTGGGGCAAGGGCACCTGGGGCACCTGGTGGGACTGGGACCCGCGCATGACCAGTGAGCTGGTGCTGCTGTTCCTGTACCTGGGCGTGATCGGCCTGTACCACGCCATCGAGGATCGCCGCAGCGCCGCGCGCGCGGCCGGCCTGCTGGCCATCGTCGGCGTCAGCCTGCTGCCGGTGATCCGCTATTCAGTGGACTGGTGGGGTGGCCTGCACCAGCGCCAGTCGATCAACGTGTTTGGTGAATCGGCGATCAGCAGCGCGATGATCGCGCCGCTGTGGTGGATGGTGATCGGCACCAAGTTCTGGTTCGCCGGTTCGGTACTGGCCAAGGCGCGCGCCGACAACCTCGACCGCGAGGCCGGCAAGGCCTGGGTCGGCGGTCGAGTCGATGCCTCGCGCCCGGCCCGGGAGGCCCAGCCATGACCCACCTGCCCTATGTGATCGGCGCCTACGCCGTGTTCGTGCTGGTACTTGGCGCCGACGCCATCGGCTCGTGGCTGCGCCTGCGCGTGGCGCGCCGCTTGGCCCTGGCCCGGCAGCAGCGCCAGCAGACCCGTGCCGGCCGGCAGGACGCGGCCGCGCCGCTGTCGACGGAGCTGGAACGATGACCCCGGTTCAGCGTCGCCGCCTGGCCTGGGTGCTGTTGGCCCTGCTCGCCTCCGGCCTGGCCACCGCACTGGTGGCGATGGCGCTGGAGCGCAACATCGCCTACCTGTACACGCCCGCCGAAGTACTGCGCGGCGATGTCGATGCGCAGTCGCGCTTCCGCCTCGGCGGGATGGTGGTGAAGGGCTCCTTCAACCGCCCGGTCGGCTCGCTGGAGGCGCGCTTCGAAGTGACCGACGGCGATGCACAGCTGCCGGTGACCACCTCGCGGATCCTGCCGGACATGTTTGCCGAAGGCACCGCCGTGGTCGCCAGCGGCCGGCTTCAGGATGGGATTTTCGTCGCCGATGAAGTGCTGGCCAAGCACGATGAGAAGTACGTGCCGAAGGAAGTGGCCGACAAGATGGGCGATGCCCATCGCAAGCACGACGTGCCGGTGACGGCACCCGAGGTGCGCTGAGTGCTGCCCGAACTGGGTCAGATCCTGCTGTTGTGCGCGTTGCTGGCCTCGCTGCTGCAGGCTGGCCTGCCGCTGGTGGGCGCGCATCGCAACAACCCGGCCTGGATGGCGGTGGCGCGACCGGCCGCCTTTGCCCAGCTGATGCTGGTCGCCGGCGCGTTCGCCGTGCTCACCGCCGCATTCGTGCAGCAGGATTTCTCGGTGCGCTACGTGGCCGAGAACTCCAATTCGCTGCTGCCGATGATCTACCGCTATTCGGCGGTGTGGGGTGCGCACGAAGGCTCGCTGCTGATGTGGGCGCTGGTACTGGCGCTGTGGACCGGCGCGGTAGCGCTGTTCTCGCGGCACCTGCCGGCACCGGTGCAGGCGCGCGTACTGGCGGTGATGGGTGTGGTCAGCGTCGGCTTCCTCGCCTTCCTGATCTTCACCTCCAACCCGTTCCTACGCCTGAATCCGGCGCCACTGGAAGGCCGCGACCTCAATCCACTGCTGCAGGACCCGGGGCTGATCATCCACCCGCCGATGCTGTACCTGGGCTACGTTGGCTTCGCGGTGCCGTTCGCGTTCGCGGTGGCGGCGCTGCTGGAAGGCCGCGTCGACGCGCGCTGGCTGCGCTGGACGCGGCCCTGGACCAACGTCGCCTGGGGCTTCCTGACCCTGGGCATCGCGCTCGGCAGCTGGTGGGCCTACTACGAGCTGGGCTGGGGCGGCTGGTGGTTCTGGGACCCGGTGGAGAACGCCAGCTTCATGCCGTGGCTGGTCGGTGCGGCACTGATCCACTCGCAGGCGGTCACCGAAAAGCGCGGTACCTTCGGCAGCTGGACCCTGCTGCTGGCGATCGCCGCCTTCGCGCTGTCGCTGCTGGGTACGTTCCTGGTGCGCTCCGGCGTGCTGACCAGCGTGCATTCGTTCGCCGCCGATCCCTCGCGCGGCCTGTTCATCCTGGTGTTCCTGTCGGTGCTGGTCGGTGGCAGCCTGCTGCTGTATGCGCTGCGCGCCAGCCAGCTGAGCGTGGACGCCGACGATCCGCGTCGCGGCTTCACCGCCACCTCGCGCGAAACCCTGCTGCTGGCCAACAACCTGCTGCTGGCCACCGCCTGCGCGATGGTGCTGCTGGGCACGCTGTACCCGCTGCTGGCCGATGCAATGTCGCTGGGCAAGATCTCGGTCGGCCCGCCCTACTTCGGCAGCCTGTTCCTGCTGCTGATGGCACCGATGATCCTGCTGCTGCCGTTCGGCCCACTGGTGAAGTGGCAGCGCGACCAGCCCTCGCGTGCCTTCGCGCTGCTGGCACCGTGGCTGGCACTGGCCATCGTGCTCGGCGCGCTGGCCTGGTGGCAGGCGCCGCAGAATGGCTGGAAGGCCGGCCTCGGCGTGGCCGCAGCGGCCTGGGTCGGGTTCGGTACCGCGCGTTTTGTCTGGCAGCGGCTGCGCGGCAACGGCCGCTTCACCGCCGAGATGCTCGGCATGATCGTCGCCCACGCCGGCATCGCGTTGTTCCTGGCTGGCGCCTTGCTGGTGGAAGCGCTGAATGTGCAGCGTGAAGTGGCGCTGGCACCGGGCCAGCAGCTGGTGGTCGGCCGCCATGAAGTGCGCTTCGAAGGCGTGGACCATCGCGAAGGCCCCAATTTCATCGCCGACCGCGGCCATCTGCGGGTGTTCCGCAACGGCCGCGAGCTGGCGCTGCTGCATCCGGAGAAGCGCCAGTACGTCAGCGGTGGCCAGGTGATGACCGAGGCTGGCATCGACGCACGCTTCGACGGTGATGTCTACGTGGCATTGGGCGAGCCGCTGGGCAACAATGCATGGGCGGTACGGGTACACATCAAGCCGTTCGTGCGCTGGATCTGGCTGGGCGCGCTGCTGATGGCCCTGGGCGGATTCATCACCGCCGCCGACCGCCGTTTCCGTCGTCCGTAGGAGT
>NZ_JASJSU010000152.1:0-4789 GCF_030237045.1 Stenotrophomonas maltophilia group sp. Smal17 | reverse complement strand
CCCCCCCCCCCCCCCCCCCCACTACCGGTTCTGCGGCCTTCAAGCCACCTGCACGATGTGCAGCGCCTTCGGATTGCGCCACTGCGCCAGCAGGGCAGCCTCACGCGCCTTGGCCTGCTCGAAGTGCGCTTCCTTGACGTGGCCATAGCCGCGGATGTGCTCGGGAATGCTGGCGATCTCCACCGCCAGGGCCAGTCGGCCGTCTTCCAGCCCGTCCAGCAGCACCTGCACGGTCGCCTCGTAGTCACCGATCAGCTGGCGCTCCATGCGGCGCTCTTCAGTGCGCCCGAACACATCGAAGCGGCCGCCACGCAGGAATTTCAGCTTCGCCAGCAGGCCGAACGCCTTGAACATCCACGGGCCGTATTCCTTCTTCAGCAGCCGGCCCTGCTCGTCCTTCTTGGCGAACAGCGGCGGCGCCAGGTGGAAGCGCAGCTGGTAGTCGCCCTCGAACTGCTGCTGCAGGCGGCGCTGGAAGTCGCCGCTGGTGTACAGGCGGGCCACTTCGTACTCGTCCTTGTATGCCATCAGCTTGAACAGGTAACGGGCGACGGTCTCGGTCAGCGCGGTGGAGCCGCCGATGCGCTCGGCTTCGGCGGCGCGCACGCGCGACACCAGATCGCGATAGCGGTTGGCGTAGGCTGCGTCCTGGTACTCGACCAGGAACGCGGCGCGGCGCTCGATCATTTCATCCAGCGAGCGCGACAGGCGCGCGTCGTCCAGCGGCAGGAACGCCACATCGCCACCGTGCGAGGGCAGGCCCCGCAGTTCGCGCTCGTCGCCGGTGTTGCGCGGTGCGGCGGTGGCGCCCCATTCGTTGCCCTCCCATTCGCCCGGCGGCAGCGGATGCAGCGGGCCCGGGGTCGATTCGGTATCAGTGTGGCGGTTGCGCACCAGGCCAGCCGCCTGCTGCACGGCCTGCGGGTCGACCACGGCCAGGCGGCCCCAGGCGAAGGCCTGCTGGTTCATCGCCACGGCCGCGCCGTTGAGTTCAATGGCGCGCATCAGCGAGTCGAACGACAGCGGCACCAGGCCCTGCTGCCAGGCATAGCCGAGGATGAACAGGTTGGCGGCGATGGCATCGCCCAGCAGCGCGGTGGCCAGCTGGGTGGCATCGAGCAGCAGCGGTTCCTGGCCACCCAGCGCCACGCGCACGCCGGCGACGATGTCGGCGGCGGGGAACTGCATGTCCGGACGCGTGGTGAAGGTACCCGGCATCGCCTCGTAGGTGTTCAGCACCACCTGCGAACGGCCGGCGCGCACCTTCGACAGCGCCCAGTAATCGTTCACCACCACCATGTCGCAGCCCAGCACCAGGTCGGCCTCACCGGCGGCGATGCGCACGGCGTGGATGTCGTCCGGGCGGCGCGCGATGCGGATGTGCGTGGTCACCGCGCCACCCTTCTGCGCCAGACCGGTCTGGTCGAGCACGGTCGCGCCCTTGCCTTCCAGGTGGCCGGCCATGCCCAGCAGCGCGCCGATGGTCACTACGCCGGTACCGCCGACGCCGGTGATCAGGATGTTCCAGGGTTGTTCCAGCGTACCGCGCACCACCGGTGCCGGCAGGTTGTCCAGCAGGGTGGAGGCATCGCGCTTGCTGCCCTTGCGCGGCTGGCCACCGTGCACGGTGACGAAGCTCGGGCAGAAGCCGTTCACGCACGAATAGTCCTTGTTGCAGTTGGACTGGTCGATCTCGCGCTTGCGCCCGAATTCGGTTTCCTTCGGCAGCACCGACACGCAGAAACTCTTCTTGCCACAGTCGCCGCAGCCTTCGCAGACCAGCGAATTGATCATCACCCGCTTCTGCGGGTCTTCCAGCTTGCCGCGCTTGCGGCGGCGGCGCTTCTCGGTGGCGCAGGTCTGCTCATAGATCAGGATGGAAACACCCTTCACTTCGCGCAGGCGCTTCTGCACGGCATCCAGTTCGCTGCGGTCATGGAACTCGACATCGCTGGGGAAGTGCTCGCGCTGGCCGGTCCACTTGCCGATGTTGTCCGACAGCACCACGATGGTGTGGATGCCTTCGGCGCGCATCTGCCTTGCGATGTCCGGCACGCTCAGCGGGCCGTCCACCGGCTGGCCGCCGGTCATCGCCACCGCATCGTTGTAGAGGATCTTGTAGGTGATGTTGACGCCGGCCGCGACCGCCTGGCGGATCGCCAGCGAACCGCTGTGGAAATAGGTGCCGTCGCCCAGGTTCTGGAACACGTGCGGCGTATCGGTGAACGGCGCCTGCCCGGCCCAGGTCACGCCTTCGCCGCCCATGTGGGTGAAGGTGTCGGTGCTGCGGTCCATCCAGGTCACCATGTAATGGCAACCGATGCCGGCCAGCGCACGCGAACCTTCCGGCACCTGGGTGGAGGTGTTGTGCGGGCAGCCCGAGCAGTAGTGCGGCACGCGCGGGAAGCTGGCGCGCGGCAACGCAAGTTCGGCT
Organism: Stenotrophomonas maltophilia group sp. Smal17; assembly: GCF_030237045.1. Lineage (NCBI taxonomy): Bacteria > Pseudomonadati > Pseudomonadota > Gammaproteobacteria > Lysobacterales > Lysobacteraceae > Stenotrophomonas > Stenotrophomonas maltophilia group sp. Smal17. Next base: position 2,355 of record NZ_JASJSU010000152.1, on the reverse strand, counting down.
TCCTTTTCCTGCATCCACTGCAGGCGCTGTTCGATCGAGTCGTTGTTGAAGAACTTCTGGATGCGGCGGCCGATCACGCCGGCGATGGTGGCCGGCGTCAGTTCACCGGTGGACGGCAGGATCCATTCACCGCTCTCGTCGTACTTGCCGACGATGGACGGGCGCTGGCCCCAGCTTGCCGGCCAGTTGAAGAACTGCTCCTTCATCTGGCGCTCGATGAAGGCACGCTTCTCCTCCACCACGATGATGTCTTCCAGGCCCTGCGCGAAGCGGGCGATGCCCTCCGGTTCCAGCGGCCAGGTCATGCCGACCTTGTACACGCGGATGCCGATGTCGGCGCATGCTGCTTCGTCCAGGCCCAGGTATTCCAGCGCCTGCAGCACGTCCAGGTAGCTCTTGCCGGTGGTGACGATGCCCAGCCGCGCGCGCGGTGCATCCATCACCACCTTGTCGATGCCGTTGGCGCGGGCAAAGGCCTGCGCCGCCTTCACCGCATAGCGATGCAGGCGCATTTCCTGGTCCAGCGGCGGGTCCGGCCAGCGGATGTTGAGGCCACCGCCGGGCATGTCGAAGTCTTCGGGCAGCACGATGCGTCGCGCCAGCGGATCGACCTCGACCGAGGCCGACGATTCCACCGTTTCGGCAATGGTCTTGAAGCCGACCCAGCGGCCGGTATAGCGGCTCATCGCCCAACCGAGCAGGCCCATGTCGAGGATGTCCTGCACGCCGGCCGGGTTCAGCACCGGCATCATCGCGCTGACGAACTCGTCCTCGCTGCCATGCGGCAGGGTCGAACTGCGGCAGGCATGGTCATCTGCAGCCAGCGCCAGCACGCCGCCGTAACGCGAGGTGCCGGCGGCGTTGGCGTGCTTGAACACGTCGCCGCAGCGGTCCACGCCGGGGCCCTTGCCGTACCACATGCCGAACACGCCCTGCACGTTGGCGCCGGGGAACAGGTTGGTCTGCTGGGTGCCCCAGACCATGGTGGCGCCCAGATCCTCGTTGAGGCCGGGGGTGAACTTCACCCTGGCCGCTTCCAGATGCTTGCGCGCGCGCCACAGTTCCAGGTCGAAGCCCCCCAGCGGGCTGCCACGGTAGCCGCTGACGAAGCCGGCGCTGTCGATGCCTTCGGCGGCATCGCGCAGGCGCTGCATCAGCGGCAACCGCACCAGTGCCTGCACGCCACTCAGGTAGATCCGCCCCTCGTTGCGGGTGTACTTGTGGTCGAGCGTGTAGTCACGGTCGATCAGGTCGGCGGAAGAGGGCGAAGTGAGTTGCGCGGTACTGGTCATGGCTGGCCCGGTAGGATCGGCTGGCACCGGCCGCGTGCGGGCACGCGGCGGGAAAGGCGCGGATTGTAGCAGCGCGCCCGTAATGCCCCCGGCACTCGCGCCCGCGCCGCTGCTGGGGTTAGGATCGGGCAGAGAGAGGGAGGCTGCGGTTGCAGCCTGGGGAGAAGGGATGTCAGTTCCAGGAAAGATCCTGGCCAGCGTTCTGCTGGCCTCGGGAGCGGCCACAGCGTGGGCGGCGCCGGCGTTGCCGGCCCCCCAGGAGTTCTACTTCGACAGCGATCCGGCCGCCGCGCCGATGGTGGCGGTGCAGGGCGAGGGCGATGAACTGGTCGCCCAGCTGCTGAAGCTGCGTGAACGCGGCAGGCGTGCCGTTGAAGCCACGGTGCAGCTGGCGATGGTGGCCGGTGCACAGGGCCGTGGCGAGCTGGCCGAGCAGTTGTATGGCGAGGCCATGAAAGAGGCGCCGGCCCAGAGCAGCAGTGGCCGCAGCGTGCGTTGGAACTACGGCTGGGACCTGCTTCGCCAGGGCAAGCCGGAGGCGGCGCTGGAACAGTGGCTGGCCTCGGCGGGCAATGCGCGCACGAAGCCCAGCTGGGTGCCGCCGACCTATGCGCTGGCGCTGTGGCGGTCGGGGCAGAAGCAGGAAGCGGTGCAGTGGTATGCGGCGGCGGTGCGGACCGAGCCGTCGCAGTGGAGCAGCACGGCCCAGTTTGCGCAGTTGCTGCCGCACTGGCGCGAGGATGAGCGTGCGTCGCTGGCCGAGGTGCAGCAGGCGTGGGCGGCCGCGCCGCCAGCCTGGCCCTGAGGAAGGGGTTCGGCCGGGTTGCACCCGGCACCCGCAGAGGCAACGGCCAGAGCAACAGCAACAGCAACAGCAACAGCAACAGCAACAGCGGTCTTCCGGTGGGATGGCGGGGCACTGTGGGTTTGCGGGGACGCCGTAAACCCCCCTCCGGGGTCCGGCCCAGCCGCTGGCGGCTGGGCGTTCGGGCGCTTGCGAAGCAGTGCTTCGCAAGCAAAGCGCCCTCACCCATGGGGGCTCGATGGCGCCATCCATGGCGCC
>NZ_JASJSU010000151.1:0-4827 GCF_030237045.1 Stenotrophomonas maltophilia group sp. Smal17 | reverse complement strand
AACCCGTCCCTGGGGCTCGATGGCGCCATCCATGGCGCCAACGGTCCTGCAGCCCCACACCGCCCCGCCTCTGACGGTTCATCGCGATCTGTTGGAACGGCATTCTGCTCTGGTGGGTGTCGACCTTGGTCGGCACATGGGAATCTGATGGCTTACCCCACTTCCCCCAACAACGCATGCAAGCCCGGCAACCAGTGCTTGCCCGGGTGGCGTACCAGCCACAGGGTGCGCTGCAGAGTGGGCAGCGGGGTCTCCAGCACGCGCAGGCGGCCGAGAGCCAGCGGCTCTTCCAGCGCGTGGCGCGAGAGGCAGGCCAGGCCGAGGCCGGCGATGGCGGCCTGCTTGATCGCTTCGGTATTGCCCAGCTGCAGGGTCTGGGCGAATCCGCGCAGGTGCGGCAGCAGGGCCTGTTCGACGGCTTCGCGGGTACCGGAGCCGGGTTCGCGCAGCAGCCAGCGGGCGCTGCGCAGTTCATCCATCGTCCATCGCGCCGGGGCGTCGGCGGCCGCGACAATCACCAACGGATCCTGCTGCCAGGCGGTGACCTGCAGGCCACGCTCGTGGCACGGGCCCTCGATCAGGCCCGCGTCGACGTCCAGCCGCTGCACGGCAGCGACCACGCCGGCACTGTTGTCGATGCGCAGGTCGACCTCGGCCTGTGGCGCCTGCCGCAGCAGCTCGGCGATGCGCGGCGGCAGCAGGTAGTTGCCGATGGTGGTACTGGCGGCCAGCACCAGCCGCAGCGGTGCACCCTGCGCCGGGTCGCCGCCCGCGGCCAGCTGTCGCTCCAGGTCGGCGGCATTGACCAGCAACGCGCGCGCCGGCTCCAGCAACGCGCGGCCGTGCCCGTTCAGGGCCAGGCGACGGCCGATGCGGTCGAACAGCGGGGTGCCGAAATGTGCCTCCAACTCCTGCAGGGCGGCGCTGCTGGCCGACTGCGAGAGCGCGATGGCCTGGCCCGCAGCGGTGGTGCTGCCGTGGTCAGCGATGGCGACGAAGACCTGCAGCTGGCGCAAGGTCAGGCGCATGACAATTACCCGCTTGATAGGTAGCTTTCACCCATATTATTCGTTTTACAGGTCAATCACACAGGCGCACGCTGGCGCCACTACTTCAGCCCCGTCCCCGTCATGAACGCCCCTGCCCTCTCCCCCTGGTCCCTGCCCGCCCTGCGCCAACGCTGGCAACCGCGCCTGCCCGGCCTTCTACTGGTGGGCCTGATCGCTGCGGCCTCGCTATACCTGGCCGAGCTTCCGTGGCTGCAGGCGCACGGCCTGAGCGCGCTGACCGTGGCCATCGTCGCCGGCATCGTGGTCGGCAACACCCTCTACCCGCGGCTGGCGCCGAGCAGCGCGGCCGGCGTCGGCTTTTCCAAGCACTGGCTGCTACGCGCCGGCATCGTGCTCTACGGCCTGCGCCTGACCTTCCAGGACATCGGCCATGTCGGCGTCAGCGGCGTGCTGATGGACGTGCTGGTAGTGGCCAGCACCTTCGGCCTGGCCTGCTGGCTGGGTGTGCGTGTTTTCAGGATGGAGCGCGAGGCGGCAATGCTGATCGGTGCCGGCAGCGCAATCTGCGGCGCGGCGGCGGTGATGGCTGCCGAGCCGGTGGTGCGCGGCCGTGCGGCGCAGGTCACCGTCGCGGTGTCGACGGTGGTGGTGTTCGGCACGCTGGCGATGTTCCTGTACCCCGCGCTGTATGCACTGGTGCAGTCACACGGCTGGCTGGCCATGGACGCACGCCAGTACGGCCTGTTCACCGGCGCGACAGTGCATGAAGTGGCGCAGGTGGTGGCCGCAGGCCGTGCGGTCAGCGAAGCGGCGGCCGATACCGCAGTGATCACCAAGATGGTCCGGGTGATGCTGCTGGCACCGTTCCTGGTCGCGCTGTCGCTGTGGCTGGCGCGTGGTGGCAAGGCCAGCGCCGACGGCAGCAAGGCGCGCATTGTGGTGCCGTGGTTCGCGTTTGGTTTCGTGGCGGTGGCCGGGTTCAACTCGCTGCATCTGCTGCCGGCTGGTTTGCAGGCCGGGCTGGTGCAGCTGGATACGGTGCTGCTGGCGATGGCGATGGCCGCACTCGGCCTGACCACCCACGTCTCGGCGCTGCGCCAGGCTGGGCTGAAGCCGCTGCTGCTGGCGCTGATCCTGTTCGCCTGGCTGCTGTTCGGTGGGCTGGCAATCCACCAGGGCGTGCTGGCGGTGCTGGGCTGAGCAGGAGTGTGCCGACCAAGGTCGGCACCCACATGGATGAAGACCCCAGGACGGGAGCTGCCGCGCGGACGGGTACAATGCGCCATGACTGACTTCTCGACCCTGCCGCTGAGCCCGGCCCTGCAGCCCGGCCTGGATGCCCTCGGCTACACCACCCTCACCCCCGTGCAGGCGCAGAGCCTGCCGGCCATCCTCGATGGCCGTGATGTGATCGCACAGGCGCCGACCGGCAGCGGCAAGACCGCCGCCTTCGGCCTGGGCCTGCTGCAGTCCATCGACCCCAGCCTGATCCGCGTGCAGGCGCTGGTGCTGTGCCCGACCCGCGAACTGGCCGACCAGGTCGGCAAGCAGATCCGCAAGCTGGCCACCGGCATTCCCAACCTGAAGCTGCTGCTGCTGGTGGGTGGCGTGCCGCTGGGCCCGCAGCTGGCGTCGCTGGAAGGCCATGACCCGCACGTGGTGGTCGGTACCCCCGGCCGCGTGCAGGAACTGGCGCGCAAGCGCGCGTTGAACCTGGGTGCGGTGCGCACGCTGGTGCTGGACGAGGCCGACCGCATGCTCGACATGGGCTTCGAGGAGCCGATCCGCGAGATCGCCGGCCGCACCCACAAGGACCGCCAGAGCCTGCTGTTCTCGGCCACCTTCCCCGACAGCATCCGCGCCATGGCACGCGACCTGCTGCGCGATGCGGTGGAAGTGACCGTGGAAGGCGCCGACCAGTCACCGGCGATCCGCCACCTGTTCTGCGAGGTGGAACCGGCCCACCGCCAGAAGGCGCTGGCTGGCCTGCTGCTGAAGTACACGCCCGAATCGGCGGTGGTGTTCTGCAACACCCGCAAAGACGTGGACGAAGTAGCCAACTCGCTGCAGCAGTTCGGCTTCTCCGCCCTCGCCCTGCACGGTGACATGGAACAGCGCGACCGCGAGGAAGTGCTGCTGCTGCTGGCCAACCGCAGCTGCAACGTGTTGGTGGCCAGCGACGTGGCCGCGCGCGGGCTGGACGTGGAAGAGCTGGCGGCGGTGATCAACTACGAACTGCCGACCGACGTGGAGAGCTACCAGCACCGCGTGGGCCGTACCGGCCGTGCCGGTGCCAGTGGCCTGGCGATCAGCCTGGTGGCCGGCCGCGAGAAGTCCCGTGCCGAAGCGATCGAAGCGCAGATGGGTCAGCCGCTGGACTGGCAGAAAACACCGCTGGCAACCTCGCGCCCGGCCGAACTGCCGCAAGCGGCAATGCGCACGCTGCGCATCGATGGTGGCAAGACCGACAAGCTGCGCCCGGGCGATATCCTCGGCGCACTGACCGGTGACGCCGGCCTGTCGAGCAAGTTCATCGGCAAGATCGCGATCTTCCCGACCCGCTCCTACGTGGCGATCGCGCGCGAGCAGGCCAACAAGGCCGTGGCGAAGCTGGAAGCCGGCAAGATCAAGGGCCGTCGATTCCGCGTGCGGATGATGTGATTGAAGCAGCGTTGCCAACCACGGTTGGCAACGGCATGACCTGGTAGCGGCCAACCTTGGTTGGCCCGTCCATGGCGTCGGTTGCGAAAAGCGATGCCAACCAAGGTTGGCAACTACCGGTTCACGGCGGTTCGCTCTGGTAGGTGCCAACCTTGGTTGGCACTCACCCTACGATCAGAACACCAGTTCAGTGTGCAGCGGCAGATCCGCTTCCCAGCGGGCACGGCCACCCAGGCCGTCCAGCTCGACCAGCACGCCGGCGCCGACCACGTCGACACCCAGGCGGCGCACCAGCGACAACGCGGCGACCAGCGTGCCGCCGGTCGCCAGCACGTCGTCGATGATCGCGACGCGGGCGCCAGCCGGCAGCGCATCGGCGTGCACCTCGATGCAGTCGCTGCGGTATTCCAGCGTGTACTCCTCGCGCAGCACCTGGCCCGGCAGCTTGCCCGGCTTGCGTACCGGCACGAAGCCCACGCCCAGTTCCAGCGCCATCGCGGCGCCGAGGATGAAGCCACGCGATTCAATGCCGACCACCGCGTCCAGCTTCTGGTCGCGCCAACGGTCGGCCATCGCGGTGATCGCACCACGGAAGTCCTCGCCGTGGGCGAGCAACGGCATGATGTCCTTGAAGAGGATGCCGGGCTTGGGGAAGTCGGCGATGTCGCGCAGGCGGGAGGCCCACTGCGGAGCGACGAGGGCGTCGGTCATGTCACGTTGGCTATCTGATGGCGGCATAGGGTACCCGTTCCGGCCGTTGCCTGCCTGTTGAGGGGTATCGGCCGGGCTGCGCCCGGCACCTGCAGAGGCTTCAAGCAACGGCAACGGCAAGAGCTGGTTTCCTGAGGGATGGCGGGGTGGGTCCGGTTGCGGGGGGCGCCGTAAATACATCCATGTAGGCTCGGTCGCCGCATCCATGCGGCTCACGCCCCCGCAACCGGACCCACCCCGCCTTCGACAGGTTCCCGCGATCTGCAGTAGATCCACGCCATGCGTGGATGAATCTCCATCGGAATCGAATATTTCGAATTGGAATCGAAAAGCATCCACGCATGGTATGGATCTACCGTGTCGACCGAGGTCGACACCCACCCACAGCAGCGGGAATCTGTCGGAGGTGGGGCGGTGTGGGGCTGCAGGACCGTTGGGGCCATGG
>NZ_JASJSU010000150.1:0-4984 GCF_030237045.1 Stenotrophomonas maltophilia group sp. Smal17 | reverse complement strand
GGTCAGCGGCGGGGCGGCGGGCAGGGGGCGTGATGCTGGCGTGTGCCGTGCTCAGCTCTTCGGCCTGGGCCTGCGGGGATAAGATGGCAGACGATCCTTGGGTTTCCCCTTGGAAGATGGAGTACATCAGCGTTCTGACGTCCCCTCTGATCGATGACTATGCAACGGAGCTGAGAGAAGCATCGCCCATGGCCGATGGTTGGCTCTCGCTTCCGCAGATCAGGCTCAGTCGTTCGAATTCGGCCTCACGCACGCTTCCCTTCTCGCTGCTGGGTGGGAGCATTGTGTACGTCCAGTCGGAAGGCGGGGCCGGTGAGCGTGTCTGCCGCGAGGAGCTGTGGCGGAGCCAAAGATCTGATAGCTGGAATTCCGAAGCGGCCGGCCTGGTGTCCCGCGAGGTGCCTTTGTCCCCTCCTACCGACGTCGAGATTGATCCTTCAGCGAGAACGGCGGCTGCCGGACTTCTCCGGGCGATATCCAAGGACTTCGTGCTCGCCGAAGCACGTGATTATCTCTACGACGACCAGGAACGCCTTGTCGAGATCCGCAAGCACGGGCGTGGATCGGATGGCATGTTGTTCAGCCAGACATTGAACTGCATGAAGTATGACAAGCACAGTCGACCGACATGGTCGGCGCAGCCAACTTCAGCCAGTCTGCGTCAAGGTGGAGAGGGATTGACCTGTGATCAGATGGATCAAGGCAACGCACTGGTGCAACAATATCTGCTCGATGATGATGGCCGGATGTATGCCTCTGTCAGATCAACGCCGCCGTCGCCATCGATGGGGCGGAATGTCATGGCATCGGTCAGGGGTACGTCCGGGTGGACCGGCGTTGCGGAGTACATAAGGCCGTCCGAGCGGAGCGTCTACGGATATGAGACCTATGCGATGGCCCGGATGGATCAGCAACTGGGGGTTTACGCGATCAACAGCATCGAAGGGGATCTGTTGCCGGCCGATGCGCAGCCTCTCTATCACGATGCCGTTACCCGGCTGGGCGTGAAGGGTGCAGACCTGCGGTACGACTTCGTCAACGTCATCATTCCCGCCGAGGTGGGAATGAATGGGTTCTCGCAACTGTCGACCTATCCCCGGATCCGTAGTCATCGCGTTGCGGAGAAGATGCGGGTTCACGAAGTGTTTGAAGCAGATTCCCATGCACTGCGCCGGCGGGCCTGGGCCAGCGATTCCGGGCCGGTCTATCGCCAGGAGGATTACGATAAGGCTGGACGCCTGGTGCAGGTCATCAATGGCGGGGTGAATCCTGACGTACCGATGCCGGAAGACGCCATCGCTGCAGACGGATTCGATGCACGCGTGCTCCAAGGGTCGGGCGAAGGCTACAGGGTGTTTCACTTCGACCGGCGAGGACGTCCCGAGCGCGTGCTGGTGTGCGGAAAAATGGCGGCGGGCGCGGAATCACGCGATGAGATGCACTGCGGTAAAAGTGACCGTAGCGTTGTCGTCTACCAGAACAACGAGATCAGTGGTTTCCTCAAGGATACCTATGGATGGCGTGACCGGCCTCTGGCCGCAGGCTCTCCGCTCTGACGTCGCAGCTTTTCCACATCCGCTGTGGCTTCCCGTGCTGGTGGGATCGGTGCTCCAGCGGGATCCGATCTGGGCAATCAGGCCACCACAACGGGCGCGCAGCGGGGTGCTCAGCGTTTCGGTGATCACCCCGCTGCGCGATCCATCCTGCCGCCGGCGCACGTTCCATTGCCAGGCGAGCAATCCGGCCTCCCCCTTGGCGCTTTTCCACACCGGCTGTGGAATGATGCCGAATCAACCTGTGGATAGGTGGACCAGACCCTGACGGCACAAGGCCTTCCACGGTGTGGTGAAAAAACCGCCAGGGCGGATCGGCATCATCGCGGGTGCACGGGGCAGATGGCACCGTAGCGCCGTCGCTGGAGGGGATGGTCATGGGCAACGGCATGCGTGGGTTCGGACTGGTGGGCCTCGCCCTGTTGGCGGGCTGTGGCCAGGCGCCACCGACTGCCCTGGGAACGCTGGAATGGGACCGGATCACCGTGCCGGCGCCGGCGGCCGAAGTGATCGCAGCGGTGGAGGTGCGCGAAGGCCAGCCGGTCAAGGCCGGCACCGTGCTGATGCAGCTGGATCCGGCCCGTGGCGATGCCCAGTTCGCCGCCGCACAGGCCGACACCGCGCGCGCGCAGGCGCAGCTGGAAGAACTGAAGATCGGCCCACGGCAGGAGCAGATCGCGCAGGCCCAGGCACAGCTGGCCGCGCTACGCGCGGAGTCGGTGGAAGCCAGTGCATACTACCGGCGGGTGCAGCCGCTGGCACGCCAGCGCCTGATCGCCGCCGCCGAGCTGGACCGCGCACGGGCCGCCGCCGGCAACGCTGAAGCCAGCGTGCTTGCCGCCGAGCAGGCCTGGCTGGAGCTGGTGCACGGCAGCCGCGCGCAGGACATCGCGCAGGGCCAGGCGGCGGCGGACGCTGCGCAGGCGCAGCAGGTGGTGCAGGGCGTCAACCTGCAGAAGCTGCAGCTGCGCGCCCCCCGCGATGGCGTGGTCGACGCCTTGCCCTATCGGCAGGGCGACCAGGCGCCGATCGGCGCACCACTTGCGGTGATGCTGGTCGGCGAGCGCCCCTATGCGCGCGTCTACCTGCCGCAGGCACTACGGTTGCAGGTCAAGGTCGGGCAGGCCGCGCAGGTGCATCTGGAAGGGCAGGGCGCGGCGCTGAAAGCGCATGTGCGCTCGATCCGCAGCGAACCCTCGTTCACCCCGTACTACGCGCTGACCGGCGATGACGTCGCGCGCCTGAGCTACCTGGCCGAGATCGAAGTGGACGAGGCGACCGACATGCAGAAGCTCCCGGCGGGGCTGCCGGTGCGGGTGAGCTTCTGAACACCGGCGACGACATTGCCGTGCATGCGCAGGGCCTGACCCGCCGCTTCGGCGACCTGCTGGCCGTGGACAATGTCGACCTGACCGTGCCTCGCGGCCAGGTCTACGGCTTCCTCGGCCCGAACGGCTCGGGCAAGTCGACCACGATCCGCATGCTGTGCGGCCTGCTGGAGCCGAGCGCGGGGCATTTCGAGGTGCTGGGCCTGTCGGTGCCGGAACAGGCCGAGGCGCTGCGCCGCCGCATCGGCTACATGACCCAGCGCTTTTCGCTGTACGAAGACCTGTCGGTGCGTGAGAACCTGGAGTTCCTTGCCGCCATCCAGGACCTGCCGCGCGCGCAGGCCCGGCAGCGCGTCGATGCACTGTTGCAGCAGTATCGGCTGCAGGACCGGCAGCCGCAGTTGGCCGGCACGCTCAGCGGCGGGCAGAAGCAGCGCCTGGCCCTGGCCGGTGCCGTGGTGCACGCGCCCGAACTGCTGTTCCTGGACGAGCCGACCAGCGCGGTCGACCCGGAATCGCGCCGCGATTTCTGGGAGGCCTTGTTCGAACTGGCCGACGCCGGTACCACCGTGCTGGTGTCGACCCACTACATGGACGAGGCCGAGCGCTGCCACCGTCTGGCGATCCTGGATCGCGGCGCGCTGGTGGCCGATGGCACGCCGGCCGAACTCTGTGCGCGGTTGCAGGGGCGCACGCTGCAGGTCACCTCTTCGCAGCCACGCCAGGCCAGCCGCGCGCTGGCCGACCTGCCCGGCGTGCTGAGCGTGGCGCAGATCGGCACGCAGCTGCGCGTACTGTGCAGTGAAGACGCGGCCGACATGGCGGCGCTGCAGCGCGCCTTGGCCGGTGCCGATCCACAGGCGCATATCGAGGCGGTCGCGCCGAACCTGGAAGACGTGTTCGTCGCTGCCACCCGAGGTCGTGGCCGGGAGCCGGCGGCATGAACCTGCGCCGGCTGTGGGCGATCATGCTCAAGGAGCTGCGCCAGCTGCGCCGCGACCGCATCACGCTGGCGATGATCGTCGGCATTCCGGTGATGCAGCTGCTGCTGTTCGGCTATGCGATCAACCTCAACCTGCGCCATCTTGATGCGGGTGTGGCCGACCAGGCGAACAGCGCGGCCTCGCGCGCGCTGGTGCAGGACATGGTCGCCACCGGTGTGATCACCCCGCGCAGCGAAGCCTACAGCCCGGATCAGCTGATGCAGGCGCTGCGCCGCGGCGAGATCAGCGTCGGCATCGTGGTGCCGGCCGATTTCGAGCGCCGTCGTTTCGATGGGCGCGAAGCGGTGCAGGTGCTGGTCGATGGCAGCGATACCGTGGTGCAGAGTGCGGCGATCCAGCTGGCGCAGGTGCCGCTCGACACGCGCCCGACCAGCAATACGCGACCGCTGCGCGAAGGCAGCATCGCCAGTGGGCAGGTCAGCGTGACCAGCTTCTACAACCCGCAGCGGCGCTCTGCGGTGAATATCGTCCCCGGCTTGATCGGGGTGATCCTGACCATGACCCTGGTGATGTTCACGGCGGTGGCGGTGGTGCGCGAACGCGAGCGCGGCAACATGGAGCTGCTGATCGCCACGCCGGTATCGCGCAGCGAACTGATGGTGGGCAAGGTGCTGCCCTATGCGGCTATCGGCCTGCTGCAGACCACGCTGGTGCTGGTGCTGGGCACCTGGCTGTTCCAGGTGCCGATCCGCGGCAGCCTGCTGGACATCTACCTGGCCGCGGTGCTGCTGGTGCTGGCCAACCTGGCGCTGGGCCTGTTGATCTCCACGCGCGCGCGCTCGCAGTTCCAGGCAATGCAGATGACGTTGTTCCTGTTCCTGCCGTCGATCCTGTTGTCCGGCTTCATGTTCCCGTTCGCCGGCATGCCACGGCCGGTGCAGTGGCTGGCCGAAGTGCTGCCGCTGACCCACTTCCTGCGACTGGTGCGCGGCATCATGCTGCGCGGCGCCTCGCTGTGGGAGCTGTGGCACGACGCACTGGCGCTGCTGGCCTTCATCGTGGTGATGATGACGCTGGCGATCCTGCGCTTCCGCAAGCGATTGGATTAGGGAATGCCGACCAACGGTCGGCATCTACCCTGGTGGGTGGCGCCCGGTGG